>NZ_JAMZGM010000001.1 GCF_024158605.1 Sebaldella sp. S0638
TGCGCTATACTTTTCCCATTTTTATGCAGTTCTACCATTGTTGATTTAAATACTTTATCGTATCTTTTTGTTCCTTTCATTTCGGACACCTGCCTTCTCTCAATTAGTTTACACAATCAAGATTTTTGTGTCCACTTTTTCATACTAACACCATATATATTCTGTTCTCTTTGGTTTATATTAGCATACATTTTTCCTGCCAATTGTTCCATACTGCTGTCAAAATCATTTATATCATTGATTAAATCCAGTTTATCATAAACCTTTAAAGCATCTCCTACAGCATCCAGATATTTCCCCTCAATATTCTTCGCAAAGCTGTCATACCAAAGTCCTTTTGTAAACTGGTCATAATCTATCTTTTCCATCCAAATGTCTACTTTACCGTTTGAATTTATATTTGGTATTGCATCGAATGTCAATGATCCGCTCTTTACTGTTAATTCTCCTGAATTTAACCCTCCGCCTTCTGTCATTGGATCAAATACATTTTCAAATTTATATACTCTTGCATTTGTCCCCTGTGTGAATAAAGGATCTATATTCACTGCTTCTGTACCATAATCAAATGACGGCGCTGCTATCTGTACTGAATTTGTTAACAAGAATCCTGCATTCATGTCTTCCATGTTGTAATCGTTTATAGTTACCTCATCTATTGTAGGTACCCTAAAACTGTTTACATCTGCTCTTATTATTAAATTTAGTCCATTTAGGTCAAATTTCTCGTCTACCTTAATTACTCCTGCATTGATTATACTTGGGATTTCATATAACCCCTCTCCTTCACGAACTTGAAGCGAGTTTATTATCCCAGAAGCTATTTCTATTTTACCGTTATTTACCAGTTTTGAACCGCCTGAAAGCTGAACACCTGTACTGTTATTTCCGTTTATGTAGATAGCTCCATTTTTTTCATTTACTATTGTTGAATTTAGCGATGCATAAATTCCTGTGCTTTCATTACCATTCATAGTAATTGTTCCTGAATTTGAGATTTTTGATCCTAGTGCTGCTGCTATCCCTATTGATTTTTCACCTGATAAAGTTATGTTTCCTGAATTCTCGAGGGTTCCCGTTACTGTATAAATTCCTATTGCACCATTGGCATTGGAAACTATATTTCCGCTGTTTGATCCGCTGTTTGTATTTCCCTGCAGATATACACCGATTGAATCAGCACCGATTTCTATATTTCCTGTATTATTAAAATTTTCTGCCTTTTCATTGTATATACCTACTGAATAAAAATTCTTTGCCGGATCTTTTGCATCTATTATCATTGAATCTCCCACTTTTATATTACCGCTGTTGTCTACATTTACTCCTTTTGTATAAATTCCTATATTGGCAGTTCCGCTGCCTCCTGTTATATCTGCTTTATTTACAAGGTCTCCGCCGTTTTCCATATAAAAGGCCATTGAATTCGACCCGTTCATTGTAATATCTGCACCTGTATCATTAAATACAGAGCTTCCATTATTTGAATATAATAAGACACTACTTTCACCTAATGTTGATTTGTTTCTGTTTATTAGATTTGAACCTGTATCCAGAATAATTCCGTAATTATTTTGAGCAATTTTCATTTCCATATTATTGTCAATATTAGCTCCGTCTTTTCCGTAAATACCTACTTCTTCCACATCATCTGCATTTAGTATTCCGTTATTTAAAGTTACTGTACCAGATACAGCATAAACATTAACTCCCTCTGAACCTGTATTTATATCACCTGACAGATGATTTATAGTTCCTCCGTCAGTATACAGTCCCACTGCTTTAGCCCCGCCTGTTATATCAGCTGCGTTAGTTATTGCTGCGTTTGCATTTTTATTGAAAATACCGACACCTGAATCTCCTGTTGTTATATTCCCGGCATTATTTACGACATCAGCTTGTACACCATTCATATATATTCCCACTGATCCGTTGCCTGACAGCATTATCGACCCTGTATTATTAACTTCTGATACATCTGCCCCGCTAAAATATAAACCTACTGTTTTATCTCCGCTGCCGGATACATTCCCGCTGTTTGACATTTTATTTCCATCTTTCAGATAAAGACCTGCTGAATTAGAACCTATACTTATATTACCTGTATTTGCTATCTCTGTTCCTGCTCCGCTGCCGTATAATCCTACAGAATATGATCCAAGACTTATTGTTCCTTCATTTAATGCTGATGCTCCGTTTTTAACGAAAATACCTACCGAATCATCACCAAATGAAATTATTCCTTTATTTGTAGCTTCATCGTTCACAGCAATACCATTAATATTTGTTAGTCCTGAATACACTCCGTCTAAAGCCAGTGCTACTACATTAGAGTCTGTTGATACCAATTGTGAATTTGAATCTAACAACACTGCTGAGTTAGTTCCAGATATAAAGGTTCCTCCCTGACCTAATGAAGCTGTGGAATTATAGTATGAAGTTTTACCAATTAGATTTTGGAAATTATAACTCGATCCTGCTGTAGATGAAATATTAAAACTTTGATCAAAACCACCAGTGTTTAATACATTAAATACTGTAATACCTTTCCCGTCTACATTTATATTTCCTGTTCCTGTGAAATTAGTTGTTCCGTCTAAGTAAATACCTACTGCGTTATCTCCGTTTAAATTCAATTCCAGATTAGTAATATTTATATCGGAATCTTTTGCATAAAGGCCTACTCCATTTTCTCCTACTGTTATTTCCCCTGCACTGCCGCTCCACCAATCGCTGTAGACACCTGATTTATTAGCATATATTCCTATACCGCCTTTTGAAGCACTCATATCTATATTTGATGTATCATATAAAGTTGCATACATATATCCGTAAGAAGTATTGTTATTTGCGTAAATACCTATAGATTTATTTCCTCCGTCAGATATTATTTTCCCTGCATTCTCTATAGAAGAATATGAATAATCATAAGGATTATCATCTGTATCAAGATATGTTGTATTGTATATCCCGATTCCATTATCAGCTATTCTTATTTCTCCTGTATTTGAGAGATATCCGCTTATTTCATACAAGCCTATACTTTTATTTCCACGTACATCTATTGTACCCGCATTATTTGTTCTTCCTCTTTTATTGTATATTCCTACTGAAGAATCCCCTTTTAAATCTATTGTACCGTCATTATTAATATAACTTGTATTTTCATAATATTTAGAGGACTGTCCTATTCCTATAAGAGAGTTTTCCGTTCCTGTTATTTTCACTCCATTTTCCAGATTAATACTGGATTGTCCTATTCCTAAATTTCTGAATGTTTTATTTCCGTTAGAATTATTTTTATCTATATCAGAATCTATATCTATATTAACTGTTCCCTGAAAAATTTTTATTTTATCCACACCATTAACAAAATTTACATTTGGAATATTTAAATTTGATAAATCAGAAATTTTAACGGTTGCATGTCCTATTGCCATATTATAACTGCTTTCATCTGCAATAACATTCAGCTGACCGTTGCTTATGTCTACTACATTTGTAAAATAGTTTTGAATATCGGCATTTCCATAGTTACCGTCATAATAAAATCCTATTGCGCCATTTTTTAAGTTTACATTTACTGTATCATTTATTTTAAATTTTCCTGACAGCACTCCATCTTTAGAATTCACTGTCTCATGATAGAAAGCATATGTACTCTTACCATTTGCAGTTATTTCGAGACTTCCTCCCGATGTCAGCGGTGATAATTCTATATCTCCTGGTTTTGAATAAATTACTGCCCCGTTATCACCATTTACTTCCAATCTGTTGGCGCTTATTTTAGACACGCTTGGTGTGTATACATTATAAGAACCGCCCGATATAGCGTAACCTCCATAAATAACTGTTCCTTTATTGTTATTTATTATAATATGATCACTTTTAGATTCAGCTGTTCCTCTATTATAGATTCCTATTGCATTTTCTCCGCCCATATCCAAATTTCCGTTATTTATTAATGTTGCTCCTAAGCTTAATGCTCCCATTCCCAAAGCTCCATAAGTGGTTCCTAAATTTGTATAAGGAGATGAATTATTTATTACATCTGCATTGTTAATAATTATTGGACTCGGTGTAAAATTAGTAGGTGTGTACCAGCTAGTAGTTAAAGCATACATAGCTTTTGCATTTTCAGTAATTTCTATTGGCATATTGTTTATAACTTTTGAATGATACTCTGTAGTAACTACAGTATTCATAGTTCCCGTGTCTATTATTCCAACTGCATTTTTCAAACTCTCATCTAATTCCAAAGTCACTTTTTCTGAATTAGCTGCTTCTGATACTGTAAATAACGAACTTGATTTTGAATCTGGTCCGAATTTTATACTTTCTACCACTTTATCAGTTAGAATATAATGATAATCTTTTCCTTTTTCCATAGCTTCAAGTACAATTCCTGAGCCTCTTTGTGAGTTTACTATTATATTCAAATTTTTGATATTTTCCAGAGGATTTATGCCTCCGGCTATTCCCATATTTCTGCTAATTACTATTCCTGTGCCCATATCACTGTTAACCGTTATTAATCCGTCCGAACCGTCCAATATAATATTAGATGTGGCTTCATTAGGATTAGGGCCTATATAATTAAGACCAATATGAATCCCTGTTGCCCTATCTCCATTCACATTAATAATTCCCGGTTTCACAATCGCTTTTCCACTTTCACTAGTTCCATATAGTATATTTAATCCTATTCCATTTCTATTCAAATTAATTATACCAGAATTGATCAATTCTCCGCTTACTGTTCCATCTTTAGTTTTGGCATTTAAAGTCATACCACTTCCATAAGTCACTGTTATTGTGCCTTTATTCTCCAATGTTGCCGTTACATCAGGTAAACTAGCCTGATTTTGTAAATCTAAATAAAGTCCTGTTTTAATATTATTTCCTGTCATCTCCAGATTCCCGTTAAATTCCACTTTGCTGTCAGACGTTATATAATATGGTCTGTAGCTTAAGAAACCATATCCTGGATTCCACCTAACATAATCAGTTATATTATAATCATTGTTAAGTTTCCAGTCTCCACCGACAGAAAAATCCCCGTCAATTCCCATAGTCATCAAAGAAAATTCATTTACCAAAGAACTTCCGAATGTATAAGATGCAGGTGTTGTTCCAGATACAACTCCGTTATTATATGAAGTTTCTCCTGTTATTTGAATACTTCCGTCGCTGTTACTCTGAACTTTTACTTCTCCTGATGAAGTTACATTTAAATTCTCATAAATAGTATTTCCAGATGAATTATATTGAATATTATTTGTATTTTCCCCAATTTGTGTGAATGCGAAAAAGCTATAAAAATTAGAAAAATCTGTAGTTGCTGATATTGCCCCTGGTACCTCTACAGGTGTAAAATTAATAATCGGATCACTTATCTGCGGTGCTGATATACTCGGCAAATTTACGTTCACTTCCGGTTCATCCGGTGAAAGTATATCTAAATTAACACCATTTACTGTTTTTCCTTTTACAGGTATAAAAACTCCCAGATCTATTTTCTTTCCTTCATTTTCTGCTATAGGAATACGCTCTTCCCTGTTTCCTCCTCTGTTTGAATGATTGTAAAAACCTGTAAAAAACACTTGCCATTCAAGGTACTCCGGTTTTACAATATAGTCACCTTGTAAATACAAGTCTTTTAATTCTTTGTTTCTTTTATTTAGTATTTTTTCCAATAATTTGTAATTTTCGTCATTTGATTTGTTTTTTTCTAAATTTTTTGTAATTTTATTGTAAACGTTTTCATATTTCATTTGACTTGATTGAGCCTGTACACCGCCTACACCCACAGCTAAAGTGTTGAGTGCCAGTGCAGTCAACAATTTTTTATTCTTTCTCATTTTTTTCTCCTTCATTAAAAATCATAAAACAACAATGATTTACATATTTACGGTTAATTATTAAAAATATTTTTTGAAACCTCTAATTTAAAAGAATAATTTTACAATTTTTTATTTTTAATTATTAACCAGACAATTATTTTTCTCGCTGGTATAGAGATTATATACATTTTAGAATAATATGTCAACAATATTTCTAAACAAATATTTTTATTTCTTTAGAGTACCTAGAATCATTGCTTTATTAGTAAAAATATTACTTGAGATTATCTTCATCTATAATTTAGTTTATCTCTGAAAGATTTTTTACGACTTTTTTTATTATTTGTTTTATATTTTAAAAGTATAATCATCTGCTAAGGTTCTTTCATATTTTTTTTAACACGGGTAAAATACTAAGGTTTTCATTATGTTTTATCAACATAAAAAAATTGTATACTTATTCTAAACGTCCTATATCGAGTTGTTAGTTTTTCTATTTTTATAATATAATCTGACTAAAAAAACACCTCTGTCAGTTTTACCCGACAATTGAGGTGTTTTACCAAAATATTTATATCTCTCCTATATCTTTTCTATAATATTTACCGTTAAAATTTATA
Organism: Sebaldella sp. S0638; assembly: GCF_024158605.1. Lineage (NCBI taxonomy): Bacteria > Fusobacteriati > Fusobacteriota > Fusobacteriia > Fusobacteriales > Leptotrichiaceae > Sebaldella > Sebaldella sp. S0638. The sequence continues at coordinate 6,464 of NZ_JAMZGM010000001.1, forward strand.
TTTCCTAATATCTCATATGCATTTTTTCTTGCCTCTTCCAGTGTATCTCCCAAACCTACAGTGCTTAAAACCCTACCGCCTGAAGTAAGAAATTTCCCGTCCTTCTCTATTACTCCGGCCATAAACACCAGCCCGTCTTTTACATCAAAATTTATTTCATATCCCTTCTTATATTCTTCGGGATACCCTCCTGAAGAAGCTACTACACAGCAGGAAAAACCATTTTTCCATTCAAGTCTAATTTTATTCAGCTCTCTCTTTAGACAGCTGTCAATAACATCCAGAAGGTCTGATTCAAGTAACGGCAATACTGCCTGTGTTTCAGGATCTCCCAGTCTCATATTGTATTCCAGAAGGTACACACCTTTTTTAGTGATCATTACTCCAAAAAATATTATACCTGCAAAATCCATTTTTTCTGCTTTTATACCTTTCAAAGTCGGTTCCAGTATATTTTTTCGAAACTCTTCTTCTACTGTATCAGTCATGTAGGGATTAGGGCATATAGCACCCATACCTCCCGTATTCAGTCCTGTTTCATTTTCTCCGATTTTTTTATGATCTTTGGCACTTATCATGGTAAGTATAGTTTCAGAATCTGTAAATGACAGAACAGATGCTTCATATCCCACAAGAAACTCCTCAATTACTACTTCGCTTCCTGCGCTTTCAAACTTCATTTCTACCATTATTTCATTCACTGCTTTTTCTGCTTCTTCTTTATTCTTTGCTATTATTACACCCTTTCCAGCTGCAAGCCCGCTTGCTTTCACCACTACAGGAAATTCTGCATGTGAAAGATACTCCAAAGCTGCGCTGCTTTCAGAAAAAGTCTCGTATTCAGCAGTTCTCACTCCATACTTTTTCATAAAGTTCTTTGAAAAAACCTTACTCCCCTCAAGCTGTGCGGCTAATTTATCAGGCCCGAAAATTTTCAGGTTTTTCTCTGTGAATTTATCTACTATTCCTTCTACAAGAAGCTCTTCACTTCCCACTATTGTCAGATCAATTGCATTTTTCACAGCAAATTCCAGCATTTCGTCAACTGTTTTCAGGTTCACACATTCTCCTTTTTCCAAATGGCTTATCCCGGCATTTCCTAATGCCGCGTATATTTTCTCCACTTTAGGATTCTGCGATAATTTCCATGCAATTGCGTGTTCCCTTCCACCGTTTCCTATTATCAATATTTTCATTTTTTCTCCTACTAAAATATATTTAAATAACTAATGGCTGTTTCAGGTTTCATTTTATTAATGTTTAAAGTGTCTTATTCCGGTAAATACCATTGATATTCCATGTTCATTGCAGGCATCCACAGATTCCTGATCTCTCATAGAGCCTCCGGGCTGTATTATAGCAGTAATTCCTGCTTTAGCTGCTGCATCTACACAGTCCCTGAAAGGAAAAAATGCATCAGATGCAAGTACAACACCATCTCCCGCTCTTTCCAAAGCCTGCATTGTAGCCCATATTCTGTTTGTTTCCCCGGTTCCTATTCCTTTTGCCATACCGTCTTTTACCACTACTATAGCATTTGATTTTACATGTTTTACTACTTTCATTCCCAGAATCATATCTCTTATTTCAGCTTCATCCGGTACTTTTTTTGTTACAATATTGAATTCTTTCATCATTTCTTTATTTACATCCTGTACAAGCAGCCCGCCGTCTACTTTTACATACTCGAATTTATCCTGAACTTTTCCTGTTTTGGCTTCTATTACTCTCAGATTTTTCTTTCCTTTTAATACTTCAAGTGCACGATCAGTATAAGAAGGTGCTACTACTATTTCCAGAAAAATCTTTGCCATTTCCACCGCAGTCTCCTCGTCCACTTCTTTATTTACAGCAACTATCCCTCCGAATATTGATAGAGGGTCACATTCATAAGCTTTCTGATAGACTTCAAAAGGAGTTTTTCCTACTGCCGCCCCGCATGGTGTAGAATGTTTTATTGCAGAACATGCCGGCTCGTCAAACTCATTTACTATTTTCCATGCAATATCCATATCTCTTATATTATTAAAAGATAATTCTTTTCCGTTCAGCTGTTTAAAATCTTTCATCGCCCCGTCCTGAACTGTAGATACATAATATGCCGCTTTTTGATGAGGATTTTCTCCGTATCTCAGATCAAACATTTTTTCATAAGACATATTCAGATAGTGAGGGAATTCTTCATTAAGCAGGAATTCTGATATTGCCGCATCATATGCCGAACAAAGATTAAATACCTTTCCTGCCAGATTTTTTCTTGTCTCAAAACTTACATTCCCTGATTCGTTTATTTCTCCTTTTACCTTTTCATAATCATCTGTATCAGATATTACCACTACGTCTTTAAAAGACTTTGCAGCTGATCTCAGCATAGTCGGTCCGCCTATATCTATGAACTCTACCTTTTCCTCAAAGCTCTTGTCTGTTTTTACCTCTTCAAAAAACGGATACAGATTTACAATTACCATATCTATGGGCTTAATATCATTTTCCTCTATAGTTTTCATATGTTCGGCATTATCTCTTATGGCAAGTATTCCTCCGTGTATATTCGGATGCAGTGTTTTCACTCTTCCGTCAAGCATCTCTTTGAATTTTGTTATTTCCGAAACTTCTGTTACCGGTATTCCGTTTTCTTTCAAATATCTGTATGTTCCTCCTGTAGATATTATCTCCACATCTTTTTCCATAAGAAATTTTGAAAATTCCAATATATTATCTTTTTTATAAACACTTATCAAAGCTCTCTTTATCATATCTCACTCCTGATTAAATTAAATATTCTATTTTGTGAAAACTTTCTTTATTGCCTCTGTTAAAATTATATGTTCTTTTTCCAATACTTTCTGCTGTAATGTTTCCGGTGTGTCATCAGGTGTTACGGTTACTTTTTCCTGAATTATTATTTCTCCTGTATCTATGCCGGTATCCACATAATGGACAGTACAGCCGCTTTCCTTTTCATTGTTTTTTATCACAGCTTCATGTATTTTTATTCCGTACATACCTGCACCACCATATTTTGGAAGCAATGAAGGGTGTATATTTATTATTTTTCTGTCCCACTTTTTTACAAATTCAGTATCAAGAATAGACAGAAAACCTGCTAATACAATATAGTCTACATTTCCGTCCAAAAATTCCCCGATTTTTTCCGATAATGAATCCCTGTATTTTTTCCTGTCAGCAACTAATGTTTTTATACCTTCATTTTCAGCTCTTTTTATTCCGAAACATTCCCTGTCAGATATTACATATTCAATAGTACAGTCCAGATTTTTATTTTTTATATTATCAATTACTGATTGTAAATTTGAACCTCCCCCGGAAATTAAAACTGCTATTTTAGGCATATTTTACTGTCTCCTTCTTCTATATGACCTATCTCGTATGCATTTTCACCATACTTTGACAGTTTTTTGATTATTTTATCCTTGTCCTTAGCTTTTACTACCATTATAAAGCCGATACCCATATTAAATGTTCCCCACATCTCATCCTCAGGAACACCTTTTGACTGAAGATAATTAAATATTTCAGGTACTTTTATTTTATCTTTAAAAATTACAGCACTTAAACCGTCAGGGATAATACGCGGCACATTTTCTATAAGTCCGCCTCCTGTGATATGAGCCATACCTTTTACTTTATATTTTTTCAGCACTTTTGATACTGGAGCTACGTATATTCTCGTGGGAGTAAGAAGGTATTCTGATATTTTCTGTCCGTTATACTCTTCATCAAGATCAGTTATGAGTTTTCTTACAAGTGAAAACCCATTGCTGTGTACACCGCTTGACGGAAGTCCGATAATTACATTACCCGGCTTTATCTTCTCACCGTTTATTACTTTCTTTCTCTCTACCACTCCTACAGCAAAACCGGCTATATCATATTCCCCTTCGCTGTAAAATCCCGGCATTTCAGCAGTTTCTCCGCCTACCAGAGCCATCTTGGAGCTGTGGCACCCTTCGGCTACACCTTTTACAATCTCCGAAGATACCCCGGCATCTAGTTTCCCGCATGCAAGATAATCAAGAAAAAACAAAGGCTTTGCCCCGTGACATAAAATATCATTTACACACATTGCTACACAATCTATTCCCACAGTATCATATTTTTTCAGGTGAAAAGCCAGTTTCAGCTTCGTACCCACCCCGTCTGTTCCTGAAACTAACACGGGATTTTTATATCTTCCCAGTTTATACATAGCCCCAAAACTTCCAAGCTCGTTTAATACTTTTTTTGAATATGTACTCAGAGCCGTTTGTTTTATCAAATCAACACTTTTGTACCCCTCTTCTTTATCCACCCCGGAATTTTTATAAGTCAGCATCTTCATCCTCCAAAGATTTATTTTCCATATTAGTTATAGGATAATTTCCTGTAAAACATCCCATACAGAAATTTGTTCCTCCTAATGTCAGTTTCAAATTTTCAAGTGTAAGATAATCCAGTGAATCAGCATCTATTTTCTCTCTGATTTCCTCAAGGCTCATATTACTTCCTATAAGTTCTTTTTTTGTGGCGATATCTATCCCAAAGTAACATTCATTTTTTACCACAGGTGAAGCTGATCTGAAATGTACCTCTTTTGCTCCGGCTTCTCTAAGCATTTTTACTATTTTTTTGGAAGTAGTTCCTCTTACAAGTGAATCATCTATTACTACTACTCTTTTTCCTTCTACTACTTTTTTTATTGCATTTAGTTTTACTTTTACTGATTTTTCCCTTAATTCCTGACTAGGGCTGATAAAAGTTCTGCCTATATATTTATTTTTTACCAGTCCTATACCATAGGGTATTTTACTCTCTTCCGAATAACCAATTGCCGCAGGAATTCCCGAATCAGGTACACCTATTACCACATCTGCCTCTATGGGATTCTGCTTGTACAGATACTTTCCTGTCTGGTGTCTTACGCTGTAGACATCTATACCGTCTATTTCAGTATCTGGTCTTGCAAAGTAAATATACTCAAATGAACACGGAGCTTTGGAACTGTTTTTTTCATACATTATAGAGTCTACTCCGTCAGAATCTATTATTACTATCTCTCCCGGCTCTATATCTCTTATAAACTTAGCGTCCACTGTATCAAGAGCGCATGTTTCCGAAGCCAGTACATAAGTACCGCCGTTTATTCTCCCGAGACACAGCGGTCTGATACCGTTCGGATCCCTTACTCCTATAAGTTTATCACCAATAAGCATCACAAGTGCAAATGAACCTTTTATTGTTCTCATTGTATTTACTATCATAGATTTTATTCCGTTTCTGGAATATCTCGAAAGCAGATTCAGTATCAGCTCAGTATCAGTAGTAGTCTGAAATACGGCACTTTCCGATTCCAGCTGTCTTCTCAGAGTAGCGGTATTTACTAAATTACCATTATGTGCAATGGCAAATTGTCCCAGCATAAAGTATCCTCCGAGAGGCTGGGCATTCATAAGTGACGAACTTCCTGTAGTAGAGTATCTTACATGCCCTATTAATGCATTACCTGTATTTTCTGTCAGATCCTTATCTGTAAAAACTTCCGAAACCAGACCCATTCCTTTTATAGTTTCCAGATTTCCCATATTACTTACAGTAAGACCTGCACTTTCCTGGCCTCTGTGCTGAAGAGCAAATAATCCGTAGTAGCCAAGCCCCATTATATCATCACGTACTTCTTTGGAATAAACTCCGAAAATTCCGCATTCTTCTTCCATTTTATCCATAACCAAATCATTATCTTCCATCATCATAATTTATGCCTCTAGTCTTTTTAAAATCTCTATATATGCCTCTTCTATACCGCCCAAATCCTGTCTGAATCTGTCCTTGTCCAGTTTCTTCCCTGTCTCCTTATCCCACAGTCTGCATGTGTCAGGTGTAATCTCATCTGCAAGAAGTATTTCTCCCTTACTGTTTTTCCCAAATTCTATTTTAAAGTCTACAAGAATTATTCCTTCTTTATCAAACAATTCCTTTAAAAAGTCATTTATTTTCAGAGTAATCTCGTATATTTTGTTCAGTTCTTCATATGTAGCAAGCCCCAGAGCCACTGCATGATGGTCATTTATAAGCGGATCGCCGTACTCATCATTTTTATAGCAGATTTCCAGTATAGTATTTTCGGGCTTTATTCCTTCTTTTACGCCGAGTCTTTTTGACATAGAACCTGTTATTATATTTCTTACTATTACTTCCAGAGGAAATATCTTTACCTTTTCACAAAGCTGGTCTCTGTCATTCAGCTTCTCTTTAAAATGTGTTCTTATTCCTATTTCTTCAAGTCTTTTGAATAAAAGTGCAGTTATCTGATTGTTTATTATCCCTTTATCCTTTATACTTCCTTTTTTTTCACCGTTTCCTGCTGTTGCATCATCTTTATAGTGAATTATTACATAGTTTTCATCATCTGTAGAATATATCTGCTTTGCCTTTCCTTCATATAGAAAATCCTTTTTTTCCATAGCGTGCCTCCTGGTTTTTATTTTATAAATCAACTGTTTTGTTGTTTTCTTCTATAAACTTTTCTTTCATAGTCTTTCTGTATAATATAAGCTTTTCTTTGAGTTCGGGATATTTCAGCGCAAGTATCTGTACAGCTGTCATACCGGCATTATAGGAATTATTGATTCCTACTGTTGCCACAGGAATTCCTTTTGGCATCTGTACAATTGAAAATAACGAATCAAGACCGTCCAATGCTGCTTCCAAAGGTACTCCCACCACAGGCAGAATAGTTTTTGATGCTATTACACCCGGAAGATGTGCTGCCAATCCTGCACCGGCTATTATTACTTCTGTTCCTTCCGCTTCAAGTCTTGTTAATACTTCCTCAAGTTTTTCAGGTACTCTGTGTGCAGACAGTATATGTGCCTCGAATTCTATATCAAATTCTTTCAGGCAGTTTGCTGCTCCCCTCATTTTTTCAGTATCAGATTTACTTCCGAAAATTATTGCTGCTTTCATTTTTCCTCCTGTTTACTTAAAATATTTTATTCCGTTTATAAATATATTTTGCTCTTTATTGCCTTTTATATTTTTGTAAAGATTAGTCCCCATTCTTTCAGAGTGTCCCATTTTCCCAAGAATTCTTCCATTTTCCGAAATTAATCCTTCTATTGCATAATCTGAGTTATTGGGATTATACATAGAATCCATTGTTGGATTTCCATTAAGATCCACATATTGTGTAATTACCTGTCCGTTTTTAAATAATTTTTCAGCTGTTGCACTATCTACTATAAGTCTTCCCTCACCATGCGACATAGCTATTTTATGTATATCTCCCACACTCATTCCTGAAAGCCATGGTGATCTGTTTGAAACTATCTTTGTGGGAACTATTTTTGAAACGTGTCTTCCTATACTGTTATATGTAAGTGTTGATGAATCTTCTTCCAGTTCTGTTATTTTCCCGTAAGGCAGAAGTCCTGATTTTATCAGCGCCTGAAAACCGTTACATATTCCCAGTATCAGACCGTCTCTTTTCAGAAATTTTTCTATTGCCTTTGCTATTCCTTTATTTCTCAATACCGCTGCTATAAACTTAGCTGATCCGTCAGGCTCGTCACCTGAACTGAATCCTCCCGGCAGTACCAGAATCTGCGAATTTGTAATCTGATGAATTATTCTGTTTATTGAATCTTCTATGTCACTCTGGCTCATATTATTAAATATTACGGTATTTGCAACAGCACCGTTATTTTCCAATACCCTTACAGTATCATATTCACAGTTATTCCCCGGAAACACGAGAATTCCTGCACGGGGTTTTGCGAATTTTACTTTTGCAGCTGTTCCTTCTATATATATATTATTTTTTACCGCGAATTCTTTTATACTTTCTGTTTTCATATGAAGTTTTGAAGGGAAAATCATTTCCAGCACTGATTCCCAGTTTTCTATTAATTCAGAAAGCTCTATCGTTTCACCATTTACTCTCATTTTTTCACTGCTGATTGTTTTTCCTATTAATACTGCATTTTTATTATTAAGCTCTGTTTCTGATTCCACTATCATGGCTCCATAATTCAGCTTAAAAAATTCATCCTCTTTAATATTTATTTCGGCGCCTATTTTATTTCCAAAACACATTTTCGCTGCTGCCTCGCCAATTCCACCCTGTTTCAGAGCCATAGCAGATATTATGTTTCCTTCGAGTATATTTTTATGCACATAATTATAATTCTCTTTTATTTCCTGAATATCAGGTATAAATGTATCATCTACACTGTGTTTTATAAGATAAATATTATTTCCCGCAGCTTTAAATTCCGAAGATATCACATGTTCGGCATTAACTGTATTTACTGCAAAAGATATCAGCGTCGGCGGTACATTCAGTTCATTAAACGTTCCGCTCATAGAATCTTTACCGCCTATTGAAGGAAGCTCAAATTCTTTCTGGGCGTAAAGCGCTCCCAATAATGCCGAGAATGGTTTTCCCCATTTCTCTTTATCTTTCCCGAGACGCTCAAAATATTCCTGAAATGTAAATCTTATTTTTTTATAATCCCCGCCTGCTGCTGCTATCTTAGATACAGATTCTATTACTGCATAAAGTGCCCCGTGAAAAGGAGACCATTTGGAAATATCCTGATTATAGCCGTGAGCTGCCATAGAAGCAGTATTTGTAATCCCATCCTGAACAGGGAATTTTTGTACTGATACATCGGCAGGTGTAAGCTGATATCTCCCCCCGTAAGGCATTAACACCGTAGAAGCTCCAATAGTAGAGTCAAACATCTCTGAAAGTCCTTTTTGCGAACATGTATTCAAAGTTTTTATATTATTAATAAATTTTTCCCTGAATGTTTTTCCTTCCGCTTCTCTTGCCAAAGGTATTTTTTTATCAGGTGTTTTTACCAAAACTTCTGTTTCAGCCAATGCACCGTTTGTATTTAGGAATTTTCTTGATATATCCACTATTCTCTTATTTTTCCATGTCATAACCAGTCTGTTTTTATCAGTAACCCTTGCTACTATAGTTGCTTCGAGGTTTTCCTCTTTAGCAAGTGAAATGAATTTTTCCGCATCTTTTCTTGCTACCACTACAGCCATTCTTTCCTGTGATTCTGATATAGCCAGTTCTGTCCCGTCAAGTCCTATGTACTTTACAGGTACTTTATCCAGATCTATTTCCAGTCCGTCTGCCAGTTCCCCTATTGCTACAGAAACTCCGCCTGCACCAAAGTCATTACATTTTTTTATAAGCTTTGTTACAGTTTCATTTCTAAACAGTCTTTGTATCTTTCTTTCTGTTATTGCATTTCCTTTTTGCACCTCGGCACTGCATTTTTCAAATGAATCATGTGAATGTTCCTTAGATGATCCCGTTGCTCCCCCGCAGCCGTCTCTTCCTGTTTTTCCTCCCAAAAGTATAATTACATCACTTTTCAAAGGTTTATCCCTTCTGATATTTCCTATTGACGCCGCTCCTATTACAAGCCCTGTTTCCAGTCTTTTTGCCTTGTATCCTTCATCATACACCTCAGTTACATGAGTAGTAGTAAGTCCTATCTGATTCCCGTAAGATGAAAAACCGTGTGCTGCACCTCTTGTTATTACTTTTTGAGGAAGTTTCCCGGAAAGAGTATCCTCTATACTTTCTCTCGGATCAGCTGAACCGCTTATTCTCATTGCCTGATATACATATGTTCTCCCAGAAAGCGGATCTCTTATTGCTCCCCCTATACATGTGGAAGCTCCTCCAAACGGCTCTATTTCCGTAGGATGATTATGTGTCTCATTTTTAAACTGCATCAGCCATTTTTCATTTTTACCGTTAATTTCCACATCTACAAATACCGAGCAGGCATTTATCTCGTCTGATACTTCCATATCATCAAGATATCCTTTTTTTCTCTGCTCTTTACCAAAAATCGTTGCCATATCCATCAGAGTAATCGGTCTTTCAGCCTCTTTTTTCTCAAAAAGATATCTTCTGCTTTCCATATATTTGTCAAAAGTTTCCTGAAACAGCTTTTTATATTTTCCTGTCTCAAATTTTATATCTTTTATTCTTGTCTCAAAAGTAGTATGTCTGCAATGGTCAGACCAGTATGTATCCAAAACTTTTATCTCTGTTTCTGTCGGATCTCTTTTTTCTGTTTCTTTGAAATACTGCTGAACAAATTCAAGGTCTTCAAATGTCATTGCCAGTTCCATTTTTTTCAGAAACTTTTCCAGTTCATCCTTTTTGTAGTTTATAAATCCGTTATATATTTCTATATCTTCTTTATTTTCTGTTTCTGTATTTTCTTCAAGTATCTCTAAGTCTTTTTCTCTCATTTCTATAGAGTTTATATAATATTTCTTTATCTTTTCTATAGTTTCACTATTTACATTCCCGTCAAAGATAAGAAGTTTTCCGCTTTTTACGACGGCATTTCTATTTTTCTTGGAAATAAGGTTCAGACACTGAATTGCCGAATCTGCTCTTTGGTCATACTGTCCGGGCAGATATTCCACTGCGAACCATTTTTTTTCCGAAAGTTCCATTTCATCGTATACATTATCCACTGTTATTTCAGAAAAAACTATTTTCTTTGCATTTTTTAATTCTCTTTTTTCAATGTTGAATATATCATAGATATTCACTATTCTTATATTCTTTAGATTTTTTACAGAGAGATTTTCCTGTAAATCCTCAAAAAGCTCTCTTGCCTCTACATTAAATTCTTTTTTCTTCTCTACAAATATTCTGAAATTCATACTTTTCCTCTCCAACATATATAATTATAATTTATAAAAAAATTCTGACACTTTACATTTACCGCATACGCATAAGCAAAAGTAAAGCATCAGAACATATTCGTGCTTTGTACTTTCACTCATAGACAGTTATTTAAGGTAACCTGTAGAAACGTCCTGCCATATTCAGGACATATATGAGTTAAAATAATCCAGTTATTTTTCCGTCTTTATCAATATCTATTAATTCCGCAGCTGGTTTTTTCGGCAGTCCCGGCATATCTATTATTTCTCCTGCCATTGCCACTATGAAACCTGCCCCTGCTGCTATTCTTATCTCGTTTATTTTTACCGTAAATCCGTCGGGGCGTCCCAGAAGTGCCGGGTTATCCGAAAGTGATTTTTGGGTTTTTGATATACATACAGGCAGATTGCTGTACCCTAATTTTTCCAGTTTCAATATAGTTTTTCCTGCTTTGTCGGAAAATTCCACATTTCCTGCTCCGTATATCTCTTTAGCTATTTTTGTTATTTTTTCTTTTATGCTGAGATCCAGCTCATATAACGGTCTGTATCCTTCTGTTTCTTTTTCCATTTCATTTATCAGAATATCTACCAGTTCTTTTCCGCCTTCACCGCCTTTTTCCCATATTTCGCAAAGAGCTGTTTTTACTCCTGCTTTTTCACAGTGTTCCTTAACAAAACCGATCTCTTTATCAGTATCAGTTATAAATTTATTTATTGCTACCACTACCGGTATTCCGTATTTCTGCATATTTTCTATATGTTTATCCAGATTTGCCATACCTTCTTTTAATGTTTCCATATTTTCCACAGTGAGGTCGCTTCCCCCGCCGTGATGTTTTAATGCTCTTATTGTTGCTACTATTACTATTGCGTTAGGATTCAGTCCTGCTTTCCTTGCTTTTATATCCAAAAACTTCTCTGCTCCGAGATCAGCTGCGAACCCTGCTTCCGTTACCACATAGTCTGATAGTTTTAATGCCATTTTTGTGGCAAGTATAGAGTTACACCCGTGAGCTATATTTGCAAAAGGCCCGCCGTGTATAAATACCGGTGTGTTCTCCAAAGTCTGCACCAGATTCGGCTTGATTGCCTCTTTCAGCAGTGCAGCTGCGGCGCCTTCTATTTTCAGGTCTTTTACTTTCAGCGATTCACCCTTATTGCTGTACCCAAAAATTATATTTCCTATTTTCTCTTTTAAATCAGGTATAGAGCTGGAAAGACATAATATTGCCATTATTTCCGATGCAACAGTTATCTGAAAAGACGACTCTCTGGGTATACCGTTTGCTTTTCCTCCCATTCCGATAACTATATCCCTGAGCGCTCTGTCATTCATATCAAGTACACGTTTCCACGTAATCTGTGTTATATCTATATTTAATTCATTACCGTGTTTCAAATGATTATCTATACATGCTGAAATCAGATTATGTGCTGCTGTAATAGCATGCAGATCACCTGTAAAATGGAGGTTTATATCTTCCATTGGTACTACCTGTGAGTGTCCCCCTCCTGTAGCTCCGCCTTTTATTCCGAAAACCGGTCCTAAAGATGGTTCTCTTAGTGCTGCTATTGAATTATACCCAAACTTGTTAAATGCCTGTGTAAGTCCTACAGATACTGTTGATTTTCCCTCACCGGGAGGTGTAGGCGTTATTGCTGTTACCAGTACAAGCTTACCGTCTTTTTTATCCTTATACTTTTCCAGTACACTCAGCTCCACCTTCGCTTTATATTTTCCGTACTGTTCATATTCATCTTCTGTTAAACCTATTTTTTCTGCTATTTCGTTTATTTTTACCAATTTTGCTTTTTGTGCTATCTCTATATCTGTCATGATTCCTCCTTATTTCATTAAATTAAAAATTTTATTGTAAGTATAAAAGCCTAAGTATACACTGATTAATGTGTATACTTAGGCCCTGTGGAATAACTTTTTATATTTAAGTTATTATTATTTATAAATGCTATTAAAAATCCAAGTTTTATTTTATTTTTTCTAAAATTCTTCATTACTTCCTCCTGATAAAGTGTCCCACATAATTCAGGCAAAACAAAGTAAGAGTTAATAAAGATTAACCTTGTTATTCATAGCCGGTCATTTACGGTAACCTGTAGAGACGTCCTGCCATATTCAGAACATATATGAGACTTATTCAATTCACATTTAGTATAACAGAAAGTTTTTAGTATTTCAAGAGAATTAATTATTTTTATCGATTTTTAATTAGTCCATTCGTTTTATAAATGCTTTTTCTTTTCAATATCGGATTTCATCATTTTATTTTTATTCTTATTATTACTAATATATAATTTTATTTTATATTTATAATATTAAAATTTGCATATATATTTTTTATATTAGATAATTTATAAATTGCACTATTTATTATTTTTCTTTATAAATACTATTTAGTTAATACATATGAAAATTTTAATAACAGTAATTATAAGTATAGAAAGCCGATTAATATAAAAATATTTTAATTTACATACTTAAAAATCACCGTAATACTCTGCATTAGTATTATAAATAATATTGAAAGCTTAAATATCAAAGATACTTTTTCACTGCTTATTTTTCTGTTTATCTTACCTCCTGCATACCCTCCGATTATAGCAGCCGGCACCATAAACAAAGCAAGAGAAAAGTCCATATATCCGTTCATTGTATATTTTGTGAGAGAACTAAGTGTTGTAAGAAAAGTTATAAATATACTGTCCACTGCTGCTTCTTTTGGATCCATACCAAAAAATACAATTAATGCTGTTACCTGAAACGGGCCTCCGCCTATGCCGAAAAATCCTGATAATCCCCCTGTTATTATTCCTATTATGATTTCTGCTATAGGATTTTTTATATTTATCTCAGGAATTTTTTTTCTGAAAATTACAGAAAGCAAAACCAATATCAGCATAAAGATATATGCTACATCTATAAAATTTTCATTTACATATTTTAGAAGGGTTCCGCCAAGAAAACCTCCTATAATACTACCCGCAGCAAGCAGGATAATTTTTCTCACTTTTATTTTTACACCGTTTCTCATAAAAGTGACCAGTGTTACCACTGCCATTGACATTACCACAATTGATGATGTAAATGATGCCAGACTTTTGGCCACTCCTATATTTGCCAAAAGCGGTCTGATTATAAGTCCGCCCCCGATTCCCACTATTGCCCCTATTATTGTAGAAAATAAACTAATTATAAAGTACAGCATTTTACTTTCTCCTTAAATTTTTAAAAACTTCCTTTTATTAACATCTCCCTGATTTTATAAAATTTATCCGTATGTTTTCCGAAAAATTCTTTGTATGTTTCGCAAAACCTGTTTTTATTGTTGTTATCACGATGTTTCTTACATCCGTTACAGCATAAATTTCTATACTCACACTGCATGCATTCTTTATTATGAACCAGTGACTCCATTATAAATTTCTCTGTTTTTTTGCTCTGTATTATTTCTTCAAAAGTGTTTTCATTTATATTCCCCAGTTTATAGTCGTCATATACATAAAAATCACAGGGATAAATACTGCCGTCACTTTCTATTATATTCTGACAGCTGCATACTCCTCTCATATCACAGGCTTCATAAGGATAGCCCAGAAAAAGACCGACTATATTATCAAAATATCTTATACTTACTCCCCTGTCATTTATAAGATCATCATACCAAAGATCAAATAATCTGTTCAGAAAATCGCCATAAACCTCTGCAGAAAGCATATACTTTTCTGATTTCATATTCTCTTCTGTTTCTATATAAGGTATAAACTGTAAATAATGAAAATCATTTTTTTTATAAAATCTATATACTTCCTCTATATTTTCAGCCAGTTCTTTTGTTACTACAGTTAATATATTAAAGTCCGCCTCGTATTGTTTCAATAATTCTACAGAGTTCATTACTTCATTAAATGTTCCCTGCCCGCTGTGATTTTTTCTGTTACTGTTGTGTATTGTCTCAGTTCCGTCAAGTGATATCCCTGTTAAAAAATTATTTTCCCTCAGAAATTCCGCCCATTCCTCATTTATTAATATCCCGTTTGTCTGAATCGTAAAAACAAAATTCGTCTCCATTTTTTCTTCTTTTATATAATCCATTATTTTTTTATAAAATTCTATTCCTCTCAGCATTGGTTCTCCGCCCTGAAAGCCAATGCCGCATGTTCCGCTTCCGCAGAATTCAGAAGCTTTTCTTATTATTTCTTTTATAGTTTCTTCTTTCATGCCTCCGTAATCACTTATTTCCCTGTTACGTGCCGTTTCATTATAGAAACAATATCCGCAGTTTATATTACATCTGCTGGAAGCTGGTTTTATCATTAACTGTAAATTTCTAATCATATTTTTCCCCTGTCATTGTCTGCCTTAAATAATACATTCTTTTATCCTGACCAGCCAGAATATAAGATTTCGTCTCTATATCCGGCTGATCTGATATATATAGTAAATGCTAAAACTAATTAATTTTCAAACAAAAATATCAGTTATCCAGAATATGGCTCAGACATTCTTTTGCTTTCATTCCTGTAATAAGATTTATCCCGTCAGAATATCCTTCTTCCCTGCCCTCCAGCTCTTTGGCGAGAATTTTTCTGTATTTTTCTAATATTTCAGTATATTCTTTCTTTTGTGCAAGGTCAGTTATTTCTTTTGGATCATTTTCCAGATCAAATAATTTTTCTTCACCTGTTTGAGAAAACCACATATATTTCATTTTTTTATCCACTATATACTGATTTGATTTTTCATGGTTAAAATGCTCTCCATGGAGATGTTCCCGCCATTCCACAGGTTTATTTTCTATTATTTCTTTTATACTCTTTCCGTCCACTGTATCAGGAATTTCCATATTGCAGAAATCAAGCAGTGAAGGCATTATGTCCCTTATTTCCACTAAATTATCAGGGTTTCTTTTTTCTCCTCCGTTAAGAAAATTTCCCGGATCGTATACTATAAACGGAATATGAATACTTCCCTGATAAGGCATTGATTTTCTGAATAAACCATGATCTCCCATTAAGTCTCCGTGATCGGAAACAAAAAGTATAATGCTCTCTTTTAGCAGATCATTTTCTTTTAACACCATCAAAAATCTTCCTATCTGGTGGTCAATATGTGTTATACTTCCATAATACGCTGCTTTTGCTCTTTTCATTGCTTCTTTGGATATTTTTCCCTCAGTGGCATTAACATTATATGCTTCCTTTATATCTTCCGCATCTGCGGGTATAGGATCGTCAATCTCCCTGTTTATATACATATTATAGTAATATTCAGGCGGGTCAAGCGGTGAATGCGGTCTTATAAAAGACAGTTTCAAAAAGAAATTTTTCCTCTTATCCCTTCTTCTCAAAAAGTTTATTCCTTCATTAACAAGCCAGTTTGTAGGATGATACTGTTCCTCATGAGGCCATGATCTTGCCACCCATGAATTACAGTCAAGCCCGCTGTCAGTAAGCTCTGCGGAAATTCCTTTTTTTTCTTTCAGCCAGTATAAATAATCATCTACATTATAGAATACCGATTCATATGTTTTTCTGCTGTTTCTGCTGTTATTTGAATATCCGTTATGTAAAAGTATATTATGAAATCCGCACAGACTTCTTTCAGGATGTACATGCATTTTCCCCACACATTGTGTGTAATAATCATTCTTTGCAAAAGTTTCTGCAAGCATATTTTTATAATTCCATGTTACATTATTTTTATATCCTACTCTTCCATGATTTCTCTGATTCATCCCCGTCATAAGTGCTGCTCTTGCGGCTATACAGCTTGGTACTGCTGAATATGCATTTTTAAAGTTATATCCTTCACTTGCCATCATATCCAGATTCGGTGTTTCTACTACAGGATGTCCGTTTATTCCCAAACAGTCTCCTCTCATCTGATCTACCATTATTAATATTATGTTTGGTTTCATTTTTTCTCCTTTTATCCAGTAAGATTATTTATACCAAAATTCCGAACATAGACAGTATTACTGAAATAATTAATACGCCGAAAATAATACGCACTGCAAATTTTCCGTTTGACTTTTTCAGCAGATAATAACATGCCACTGTTACCAGTACAGGCAGAAGATTCGGCATTACTTTATCAAGCATTTCCTGAAGTACCAGTACCTGATCACCTATTTCAAACTGTGTTCCTATTTTTACTTTTACGTTTCCGGCTATAAGTCCCCCGATTACTATTACCCCAAGTACGTTTGCCATTCCTGAAAGTCTGTCCAGTACACGTGTTCCTTCATCTTTTTCATTTATTACACTTTCGCCTTTTTTATATCCGTAAAATAGCCCGTAATATTTTAACGGTGTATAAAGTCCGTTTATCATAAGAAACATCAGTATTGGCCCCAGCACATTCCCCTGTACTGCAAGAGCTGCTCCTATACTTCCGCATATTGGCATCCATGTAAAGTTCAAAAGACTGTCTCCTAATCCCGCCAGCGGCCCCATAAGACCGGTTTTTACAGCTATTACCCCTTCTTTTTCTTCTTCTGTGGTATTTTCTTCCATAGCAGCCACTATTCCAAAAATGGAAAAAGCTAACATCGGGTGTGTATTAAAATATTCCAGATGCCTTCTCATTGACTCCACTCTTTGCTCTTTCGGTGCATCTTTATAGATTCTTTTTAATATAGGACTCAGACAGTAAAGAGATCCCAGACTCTGCATTCTCTCATAGTTATGAGACATCTGGATAAGCTGTGTACGCCAGAAAACTTTATTCAAATCACTTTTTGTTATTTTATTCTCCATTATAAATCCAACTCCTCTTCTGAATCATTTTCTGTTACACTGCTGCTTATTTCTGTTTTTACACTTTTTTCTTTGCTTGTAATAATAAGATCATATATTCCTGCGAATACTAGTCCCAGCAAAGCAAGACCCAGTAAAGGTATCTGAAAATATGATGCTATTACAAAACCTAATAAAAGAAACATCCACATATATTTTTTCATCATCATTGTAAGAAGCATTGCCATCCCCACAGCAGGTATTATTTTTGATGCTACAGACAATCCTGTGAATATACTCTCAGGTATTCTGTTTGTTATGAACTCTATACTTGCTGTTCCCAGATAAACTGCAATAAATACCGGTATAAATCTCGATAAAAACCATAGTCCCATTCCTATATACTGCAGTTTGTCTATTTTTCTGTAGTCACCGCTTAATATTATTTTATCTGCTCTGTGAACCAGTGTAATATTGAAAGTCTGTAAAAACATCGATACCTGCTGTATAAGCATTGCTACGGGAATTGCCACAGCTACTCCCGCTGCTACACCCTGTCCTGAAAGAATTCCTATAGCTACACCTACCACGCTCCCGCTTATTACGTCAGGAGGAATATAAGCACCGACATTATTCATACCAAGCCACATTAATTCAAGTGTTCCCCCTATTATCAGTCCCTGTTTCAGATCTCCGAGTATCAGCCCTGTTACTACCCCTGCAAGCAGCGGTTTTCTAAATCCTAAATGCGGACCATACTGATCCCATACACAGACACCAGCCCAAATTGCCACCAATATTGCCTTTATTAACATAGAATTTCTCCTCCAGTCAAATTTTTATTTCAATAAATTTTTCATCAAACTTTCGTCAGATTTCGGAATCATCTGTATAAATACTTTTATCTCTTTTTCTATTAGCTTTTTGAACGCCTCTTCTTCTTCCGGCGTGACAGATACAGCTTTGGAAAGTCTTTTTCTGTTCTCGTTATATCTCATTCCTCCGACATTTATTGCATTTATATCCAGCCCGTTTTCTACCAGCTTCAAAACATCTGTAGATGTAGTAAATATAAGCATTGTTTTTCTCTTTATAGGTGTTTTTTTCAATATTTCTATAAACTGATCCACACCAAATAGATGTACTTTCACTTCCTTTGGAGCTGCAAGTCCGGCTATAGATTTTTGAATAGGATCATTAGCGGCTTTGTCATTAATTATCAAAACCTGTTCTATCTTGTAATCTTTCAGCCATGTGGAAACTACCTGTCCGTGAAGCATTCTGTCATCAATTCTCACTAATTCTATATTTTCCATTTTTTCCTCCTGATTTATAATTTTTATAATTCTATGTCATCATTGCATAATCCCGCTGTTTCTTCCCTAAGATCCACCAATGATTCATTAAAAGCTTCAGACATACACTCTTTCAGTTCATCCATTTCCAGATCTCTGTTTGTAAATAATTCCAGAAGCAAAGGCATATTATAGCCGCTCAAAGCCAGAATACCCGGTTCTCTTACCAAAAGACTGGCAGCTGCATTGCTTGGTGTTCCTCCTCTTATATCTGTTAATATTATGACTCCTTTTTCATTTTTAAATTTTTCATATACCCCCTCCAGCTCTTTTGTCACACTTTCCAGATCCTTATCTTCCGTAACGGAAATTACTTCACAGTTATCCTGTCTGCCTATTATCATTTCTGCACTTTCCAGCGCATATTTGGAATAATGGCCGTGACTGATTAAAATCACAGGTATTTCTCTCATTTTTCCTCCTTTATTTATATTCAAATATTTTTCTGTATATATTCAATACAAAGTATCAGTCTTTTTTTTCTGCATATTTTATACTATCCATCAAAACTTTCTTTTTATCACCGAGATTCAGTTTATCAGTTACACTGTCTGCGATTTTTAATATATCTTCTTCTTTTAATTCATTAATATTTTTTTCTTTACACATATTATTTATTTCATTCAGGAAATATTCCCTGTCTTCATGATTTCTTATAATCCCCTTGACTATATTTATTTGTGTCAATACTTTATCAGATACTGATATATCTCCGTTTATTCCTGATTTTCCCCTCAGGATTCTTGTTTTTCTCTGCTCTTCTAATTCCTTTGCAGTGATTTTTCTCTCTTTAAATAAACCGATTCTTTCGTACTGTTCATCTGGTGCTTCTGACTCAAGCATCAGTTCCCGCATTATCTCTGCTGCTTTTTCCTCGATTTCTATGTCATCTATATTATTTTCCTGAAAAGGATCATTTTTTCTGTTAAATAATTTATTCCCGAATCTGTAAAGTGATGATTCCAGTTCCCCAAAAGTTTTCAGGATTTTTGCTCCATTTGTGAATCCGAAGCCGCTGCTTAATTCCATATTTTTTATCTGTCTGCTGCTGAAAAAACCTCTCATTTTCGCAGGCATCAGAGTATATTCATACAGCGGAGTATTTTCAGGATTAATCGGAGCTCTCATATAAATATAATCATCATTCACTACATTTACATGACCTCCATATATCCCGAACAAGCCTGCCTGCCTTACGTCTTCATGTTTTTCTATGGCTTTTCTCAGCGGTTTTCCCTGCATTGTTTCGGGCAAACTTATATTAAAGTATTCTAATATTGTAGCCGGCAGATCTATTGTCTGTGCCAGTGAATTTCTTATTTCATTTTTTATTTCAAATCTAGGATCCCAGATAAAAAACGGAATATGAGCCACTTCGTTATACACCGGTTCCATATTTTTCCCGAGCCAGCCGTGCTCACCCAGTAAGAAACCGTGATCAGTATTTACTATTAACATTGTATCTTCCCACATATTATATTTATCCATTATATCCAGTACTCTTCCCAGCTGTGCATCACACATGCTTATTAACGCCGCATATTCATAATTAAGATGCTCTATCTCTTCTTCACTTTCTGTTACAGGCTTATAAGACGGCCAGTCAAAGAATTTCCCGTTATATTCATGTTTATATAATTCCTTATACTTCTCAGGTGAATAAAACGGTTCATGAGGATCAAAACATTCTATCTGGAGAAACCAGTTATCTTCGTTTATATTTTCCTCTATAAATTCCAGTCCTGCATTTACCACCTTTGTTCCTGAATAATCCTCCTCATCTTTCTGATAAAGCCTGTTTATCCAGTTTTGCTTAAAGGATATCCCTTTTTTGCCGGTTTCTATCTGTTCAGGTATATCTATACTGCTGATTCTGCCTTTCCAGCGATCCCCCTCCTGACCCCGAAAACCCTCCCATGTATTGTATCTGTTATGGTATGTTGCTCCTCCGTCTTCGAAGTAATGTGAATGATCAGTTACCAGATGCGTGTAAATACCATTATTTTTCAATGTTTCCGGCATGGAAAAGTCAAACGGCTCCAAAGGCCCCCAGCTTCTATGCAGAAAATTATACCTTCCTGTGTGCAGTTCTCTTCTTGCAGGCATACATGGCAGACTTCCGGAAAAAAAGTTATTGAACATTACTGTCTTTTCTGCGAGTCTGTCAAAATTCGGTGTTTTTATCCATTTATTCCCGTAAACGGACAAACTTCTTCTGTTTAGTGTGTCAAACATTAACATAACAGCTTTCATTACTTGCCACCTCTGTTTTTTATTTTTTTTAGATAATTCATAATTATTAAATTAAATACACTTGTGTAAAGTATTCCCGATATAAGCCCTCTTGGTATAAGCCCGTCTTCTTCATAAAAGATATTTATAAGAAAATCGCTGTTTTGAGCCATATAGCTGTTTGGTTTATAAGTAATAAGCACTGTTTTTGCCTTCCGGCTTTTTACTATATTCAAAATATCACATATGAATTTTCTTTCCCCTCCGGTTTTGGATATAAAAATTGCAAGTGAATTTTCATCGAGGGATTCCGCAAGCTCTTCCTGCTTTTTAAATTCTGTGAATGCTTCCATATACTTTCCGTGTCTCAGCATATGATACTGAAAATCTTTTCCCATTATCTGTGATATAGGCAGTCCGAATACTGCTATCTTCTCTGTATCTATTATGAGGTCGGTTACTTTGTCTATTGTCTCGATATCTATTGATTTTTGTGCATTATACAAAGTTTTCATTGTTGAACTAAAGATTTCATCTGAAAAACTAAATACATCTTTATCGGCAGCCGCATAAAATGCTTCACTTAATTTACTGTCTGTTTTTAATTTTTCTATGTATTCATTTACATATTTTCTAAATTCTATAAAGTTTCTGTACCCTATCTTTTTACAAAATCTACCAATTGTTGACGGTGCCACAAAGCTTAACTTTGCTATATGTTCCTGAGTCATATTCGGGATATTATAAAAATTTCTTAAAAGAACCCTTGCTATTACTGCTTTGCTGTCTCCTTTTTCCAGATTAGCTTCGAGTATATTTATAAGGCTCATTCGGGAGTCATTGCTTTCTAAGTCCATAAAACCCTCCTTTGTCTTTAATTAATAAATTATACCCTGAAAAGAGATATAAAATGTTGCAGGTTCTGCAAGTTTTCTAAACACAAAAATCTTTTTTTAATTAAATAATAACTCAAAAAATAAATGATTCTTTTTCTCTGTTATTTTATAAATACATATTTTAAAAAAATTTACTCTTTATAAATTATATGCATAGAAACTGTGTATACTTGTGAACTATATACAGTTTCTATACATTATAATTCTTCATTTGATATCTATATTCATTTTAGGATTTTCACAAATATGAATTTATATACTCGGTTTAATTAGTCATGATAACAGCCTTGATTCCACTTTTCTATAAATTCATCAAAGAAATCTTCTTTCTTTATTTCTTCATTTTCAATTTTTAAATTATTAATTTTATTTATTAAATTTTCATTCTCTTCATTTTTTTCATATTCAGTTCCCAGAAATTCATCCATAATATTCTGAATAAGTCCTATTCCTGTAATCCGTCCCCCTAATCCCAGTACGTTGGCATCATATTTTTTTCTTGCCATTTTTGCAGCAAGAACATCACGTACAAGTGACAGGCGTATTCCCGGAACTTTGCTTGCAGCATTTGAAATACCCACTCCTGTCCCGCAGATTACTATCCCAAAATCTGCCTCTTTCTTCAAAACCCTTAGTCCCACTTTTCTTCCGTAGATTGGATAGTGTGTTCTTTCATTATCGTAAGTCCCTTCATCAAAAACTTCATGTCCTTTTTCTTCCAGATATTTAACCATTTCATTTTTTATATCTGTTACAATATGGTCACATCCTATTGATATTTTCATTTCTTCCTCCTGTTTTTATAAAATTCTTAGACTTTGTTTACTACATTTTATCCAGCATATCTACCCTGACCTGATGTCTTCCGCCTGAATAGTCAGATTTTGCAAATATACCGCATATGCTTTTTGCCAGATTTTCTCCTGTAATTTCATATCCTATTGTGATTATACTTGTATTATTATGGTCTCTTGTCATCTTTGCCGAATGTTCGTCTGCCATCTGTGCACATACTATTTTTTTATGTTTTGTACATATCATAAAAGGGGCAATTCCATAGTCATCTATGATTATTCCCTTTTCAATATCCCCGTTCATTACCGCTTT
This sequence comes from Sebaldella sp. S0638, assembly GCF_024158605.1. NCBI lineage: Bacteria > Fusobacteriati > Fusobacteriota > Fusobacteriia > Fusobacteriales > Leptotrichiaceae > Sebaldella > Sebaldella sp. S0638. Next base: position 29,526 of record NZ_JAMZGM010000001.1, read on the forward strand.
CGCTATACTACATGAAATATTGAATATATCATTTCCATCTTCTTTATAATCAACAGTTTCATAACCATTCTCCAAAAGATATTCCATGATTTTTTCTTTCAAATAAACTCCTCCGTCAGAACTTCCTATACCTATTTTCATTTGACCAGCCTCCGTTTTTATTTTTAGTTACTTTTTGTTACAAAATGTTATCTTTTATTATATGATTATTATATCCTGATTTTTATATTTGTCACGTGCAGATATTGCAACTTTTAATATAAACAAAAAACACCCCGAAAGGTGTTTAATGTATTTATTATTTAATTTCCATTTGTTTCGGATGCTTAAATTCCTGAATATGCTTTAAATAACGCTCTTTTTTCTCAGTATTTTCATCAGAGAAAAAATATTCCAGATAGTTTTCAAAAAGTTCCTTTTCCTGAAACAGCCATAATTCTGTTATTTTTCCGCTATAAACATAATTTTTATTATAGTATTTGATCAGCATTTCTATGGTTTTCGGTCTGAATACATCTATTCCCCATGATTCAGGGTAACTAAGGTGAATATTTAAAATAAGAATTTTATTTTTATATACTCTGACCTGTACATCATCAGTATATTCAGTAACAGAATATACATATTGTGTCTCATCTACGACAATATTTCTCTTTTTTATCTGTCTTGATTTCCTCATATTTTCTCCTGCTTTCTGAAAGTTTATTTTTTGGCATCCATTTTTATTATCTTATTACTGCTTTTCCAGATTTAGTCAATTTAAAATATAAATCCCCAAAACCTTCGCAGATAAAAGCCTTATCTTATGAAGATATTCGGGGATTTCAATGTTTAAAATAATGTCTGCTGGTTTGTCAGTGATATATCCGGCAGAAATTTATAATGTTTCATTAGTTCCACTACTGTTTTATTTAATTTTGTTCTTTTCAATATATCTTCAAGTGAAATAAATTCTGAAATCTTTCTTTCTTCCACTACTTTTTTGGCTACTGATTCCCCAAGCCCGTCCACTGCCACAAGAGGAAGTCTTATTTTGCCGTCTTCCACAAGAAATGATGAGGCTTCTGACTTATATATGTCCACCGGAAGCAGTTCTACTCCTCTGTGACTCATTTCTATTAATATTTCATATAATGTCATATCTCCTTTTTCCTTGACATCAAGGTTCATCTTTTCATCAAGAAGCTTTCTTGCCTCTTTTAATTCGTCAAGCTTCTTAAACATCTTTGTAACACTGAATCCGTCTACTTTTCTGTTTAAAAATGCCGTATAAAACTCAAGAGGGTAATATACCTTGAAATATGCTATTCTCACAGCCATCATTACATAGGCCACAGCGTGTCCTTTTGGAAACATATACTTTATTTTTTCACATGATTCTATGTACCATTCTTTTATACTTTTTTCCTTCATTGCTTTGGCATATTCATCCCATTTTTCTTTATTTTTGGAAGGCTGTCCTTTTCTGACAAATTCCATTATAGTAAATGCAAGTGATTTATCCAGACCATGATCTATAAGATAGTTCATAATGTCATCCCGCACGGATATTACTTCACTAAGTGTTGTTATTCCTGCTCTTACATAATCCTGTGCATTGTTCAGCCATACGTCTGTTCCGTGTGAAAGACCCGAGATTCTCACCAATTCAGCAAAGCTGCTCGGCTTTGTCTCAATAAGCATCTCCCGTACGAACTTCGTACCAAACTCCGGTATACCAAATGATCCTATTACAGAACCTATCTCCTTCTGTGTAACACCTAATGCCTCTGTAGAATTAAATATACTAAGAACTTTCGGATCATCAAGAGGTATCTCGTATATATCAAGACCTGTAAGATCCTGAAGTATTCTAAGGGTAGTAGGATCGTCATGCCCCAGTATATCCAGCTTTACCAGCTGTTCATCCATTACGTGATAATCAAAATGTGTTGTTATTGATTCGGCTGTTTTATCATTAGCCGGTTTTTGTATAGGGGTAAACTCATATATTGACCTGTCGCTGGGTAATACTATCATTCCTCCCGGATGCTGCCCCGTAGTCTTTCTTGCACCTTCACAGCCTTTGGCTATTCTTTCTATTTCTGCTTTTCTTTTATGAATACCGCTTTCCTCAAAATATTTTCTCACATAACCGAATGCATTCCGCTCAGCCAGTGTTGATATTGTCCCTGCACGAAATACGTGGTCTTTTCCGAAAAGTTCTTCTGTATATCGGTGTATCTCTGACTGATATTCACCTGAGAAGTTAAGGTCAATATCCGGTACCTTGTCCCCTTTGAATCCCATAAATACCTCAAACGGAATTGAATGTCCGTCTTTTATGTATTTTGTACCGCATTCAGGACAGATTTTATCAGGAAGATCGACTCCGCTTCCTGCCATATCTGTAAATTCACTGTGTTTGCATTCCGGATTAGGACATCTGTAATGCGGATACATTGCATTAACCTCGGTTATTTCCATTAGGTACGCAACTATGGATGACCCTACCGATCCTCTGGAACCTACGAGATATCCGTTATCAAGTGATTTCTTAACCAGCTTCTGGGATATTAGATATAGTACCGCAAACCCGTTACCTATAATTGCTTCCAATTCACGTTCTATTCTTGCTTCCAAAACTTCCGGAAGATTTTCTCCGTATAATTTTTTAGCTCTTTTATATGTCATTTCCCGTACTTCTTCTTCTGCTCCTTCTATTTTCGGAGGATAAAAACCGTCAGGGATGGGCTTTAGCCGCTCTATCATATCAGCTAGTTTGTTGGTATTTTCCACTACTACTTCATAAGCTGTTTCTTCACCAAGAAATGTAAATGCTTCAAGCATTTCGTCAGTAGTTCTGAAATATAGCTTTCTGTCATGTTTATATGATCTGTGTCCCATTCCTGAACCCAGTATTAATACACTTCTGTTAACAGATTCCCATTCTTCCAGATAATGTGCATCTCCTGTTGCTACTACTATTTTCCCTGTTTTTTTACCAAGTTCGTAAAAATATTTATTCATTTCCTTGGCTATATCCAGGCTTTCCATCTCACCGTTATTTACCATTTCTATATAATTGGCAGCAGGGTGAATTTCTATATAGTCATAGAACTCAGCTCTTTCTTCTATCTCATCTTTTGACATACCTCTCAGATATGCCCTGACCAGTTCGCCGTCATTTCTGAATACAGAATTGGCAGAACTCGCTATCAAAAGATTTTCTCTTTTTTCTTTTAACATACTTTTCGGGATTCTCGGCTTTCTTTCTCCGAAAAAATCCAGATGTGATCTTGATATAAGTTCGTATAAATCCTTAAGTCCGTCCCTGTTTTTTACCAGTATCATTGTATTCATAGTATCTGCTGTCTGAACATTATTCTGGAATGTATCGTTTATTTCATAAATTTTCAGTATTCCTTTAGATAAAACCATATTCAGCATTTTTATAAAAATTGAAGCTGTAGCTTCAGCATCATCTACTGCCCTGTGGTGATTATCAAGGGATATATTAAAATAATTAGCAAGTGCTTTCAGGTTAAATCTTTTGAGGTCTGTAACAAGAACTCTTGCCCAGTATAAAGTATCAATAACACTTGGCAGAAACTCTAGTTCAAGCTGTCTTGCTTTCTGTGTAAGGAATCCCACATCGAATTTTGCATTATGAGCTACTAATGTAGAGTCACCGCAAAATTCCAGAAACTGCGGAAGAACTGTATCTATTAACTCGGCATCTTTTACCATATCATCTGTAATATTGGTAAGTTTTATTATTTCATCGGGAATTGGTACTTCCGGATTTACAAAAGCAGAAAATCTGTCTATTATATTACGCCCTTTCAGCTTTACCGCACCTATCTCTATGATTTTATCTTTATACGGATCGAAACCTGTTGTCTCTATATCGAATATAATATATATTTCTTCCTCAATCATGGCATCTTTAGGTCTTTCCACCATATTCTGCTCATCATCCACCACATATGCCTCTACACCGAAAATTACCTTAAAATCTTTTGGTGCTGCTTTGTATGCAAAAGGAAACGAATATGCCACACCGTAATCTGTGACAGCTATAGCATTATGTCCGTATTCTACAGCTCTGTTTATGAGATCTTTAGCAGATACCACCCCGCTCATCTCGCTCATATTGGTATGAGCGTGTAATTCTACTCTTTTTACTTCTGCTTCATCTTTTCTTCTTTCCAGTCTGGAAGGAATTCTTTCTATTGATGAAATAATCAGATAATAATCCTCTATATTAAATCTATCCTGTGTTACTCTTCCCTTTAGCTTTACCCATTCTCCGTTTTTCAGTTTCAGATCTTCCGTTTTCAGGAGAAAAAGTCTGCATGAGATGGAATCTTTGTAATTCGTAACGTTAAAAGTAATAAGCAGCTTATCATTTTTAAGTTCTCTGGTATTTATATTAAATACTTCCCCTTCAATAGTCATGTTTTCCCCGACCTGAAGCTGGTCAAACACCTCATATTCCATGATTCTGCTCTTTATAACCTCACCGTATAATACTGGTGTTGAACTCTGCGACGTGGTATCTTCCACCACGAATGTTTCCTCCATTATAACTGCATACTCCTCCATTGTCTCATTAATGGAGTCTCCTTCTTCTCTTTCACTTACAAAACTTATTCTGAATTCCTGATCAGTTACCTCTTTCAGTCTTATCTGAAGATCCTTGTCTATTCCCTGAGTAACTGCCTGTTCTATCAGATGATGGCTTTTCAGCTCTATTTGTATATTTTTATTATTTCTGTAATAAATTTCATAATCTGAAAAAATATACTGATGTCTTATACTTTCATTCTTGTAATTATCAAGAAGAAATTCCACAAGACTTGTTAATTTATCAGTTTCTATAACGGTATTCATAAGAAATTTCATTTTTACCTTTATGCTGTCACTAAAAGTTTTTGTTAGTTCCTTACGAAGATCCATTACTTCCTTAAAAGCATCTATATGTATTATTTTTATAAGAACTTCCATTTCTTTCTTTTTTGAAAATAAATTTATGTGTTCTATGGAAAAACTTTTTATGTTAAGTCTTTCGTATATATCATCAGATGGTTTTAATTTCATATATTTGATACTACTCATTTCAGGCTGCTCCTTAAATTCATGATATAACGTAACAATCCGGTTTATGTAAAAATACAGGTTCGCTGTGTATTATGCAGGTTTCCCCGATACCGGACTTTATTCTTTATTATATTTTATGTTTATGTATATTATTATTCCCGCAGACTTATGTTTTGCCGTTTTGGAAAAACTACTGCACAACAGCTGTATGCAACATGACTCCTGATCTCCTCATATAAAAAAGTTTAAAATCATCTGTTTTTATACAGCTTCATTTATGTTCTAAAAATTCTACATTTATTTTATACCTTTTTCCCAAAACTTTCAAGTGCTCTTACATTCATTATTTTTATAGAGTTAATAATTTTACTGCGTTTTTAAAAATTCATTAGTTCTCATAGTACATCCAAGGTTTTTTAATTAATAAATCTTTTTAGTTACATATATGTAAAAATTCCCAGACACTGTCTATGTCCGGGAATTCTTTATATTTTATTATGCTGTAAGATTATTACCGGAAAGCATCTTAAGCTGTTTTATAGTTAAAAGTTTTTCTGCTTTACTTTTACTTTCCATAGTGAGTTTATCAAATATTTTGGTTCTTTCATCATTGGGTACGTCTGATTTCAGCAATTCGTTTATCTCATTTAGATATTTTTCATATATTTTTTCGATTTCCATCTGCTGTTTTAGGCTTAATCCCAGCGTTTCTTCCACACTGCTGTTACTGTCATAAAATTCCAGCTTGTCAGTTAATGGTTCTAACAACATCAATGAAAGTATTGTTGTTATTCTTTCCATTTTAATTGCATCCTCCTATTGGTTCAATATACTTAAAGAATACTATTATACTCTTTGTATTATCTTTTTACCGGCTTTCTTTAATCTTTGTATATAAAAATTTTTCTAATTCTAAAAAAAATTTTACTATAAACATTATTTCAGCCACTTTACTTTTATTCTCTTCTTTAATTTATCAAGCTAATTATAGCATTTTTATAATTTGTCAGTCAAATTAGCTTTTGTTAAAAAAATTTATCTAGTGAGTATAATAAAACCTTGATATTTCTTCATTAAAAAAAACGACTCTGTGCTGTACCGTATTAAACTTACGGTTTTGAGCAGCAGAGCCGTACATACCTGATAAAAGCATTAAATATTTATCTACTGTATTATTTATCTGATTTTATCACATATATATTATTATTTTCAGTTATTACAGTAAAAATTTCGTCTATCCCCTCTTCAAACCGAGGTTTCTCCATCTGATTTTTTGTTGACAAAACAGCCCTTTCAGGTACTTTTTCTTTACCGCTCCTGCTGTTGTTTCTTTTCAGGGCAGTGTGATATTCAGTATCAAAGTAATATACAATTACTTTAAAGCCTGATTTTTTAGCGCCTTTTATATACTTTTTTCTGTTTTCTGCTGTTGGATTAGTATTATCAACCACAAAATTCTGCTTAGCTTCAAAACAGGCCTCTGTCAGTATCCTTTCCCTGTTTCTCGTTTTCAGCATATCCAGATTTATTCTGATATGAGTCCGAAAAAAATTTTCCTTATAAAAAGTGCTTTTCCCTGAACCCTGAATTCCCACAAAAATAACACACTCAAATCTATTATCCATTATAAATAAACGAATCTTTCTATATAATTTTTGTCTTTTGAAAATATTGGGATATCCGTATCTGTTTCCCATCTTCTACATACAGTGCCTTCTTTTAGATACTCTTTCTTTAAAACACAGGCTCCTCTTTTTTTCCATACAGGAAACTTATCCCAGTTTATTCCTTTTTCGGAAAAAAGCTTTTCCTGAAGCTGATTTCCGCTTAAACCATGTAATTCTTCATGCTTAAAATTAGCAAATGCTGTCATTGATATGCTGTTTTTAGTAGCATCCTGCTGTCTCCATGTAAAATAATTATTTACTTCATCCTGAGGAATTATCCATGCTCTTGAATCAAAAAATGCAAGTTCCTTATCAGGATATGATTTTCTGATAACTTCATTAAACTTCGCTGCTGCCATAGATGCAGAAACTGACACCATTTTTTGAATATTATTGCTAAACCATGAGTCTGTCTGTATCGTATCATAATTCGTGATTAATATTGATATTTCATCACTTTGATGATAAATCAGCTTTGCTCCCATTATATTTTCACCGAGAAATTTACATGTTTCCCAGAACGCTTCTATCAGCTTCTCATCAAAGGGTTTATCCATTCCTTTTGTAAATGTGTGAAAATGGCAGCCGTCTATTCTCAGAATAACCGGCATCCTTCTTGGAAGAGTATATCTGTATGAATTCTCATATGTTTTCATTCTTTTTCCAAAATCGTCATATATCATTTTAACCCCGTTTCTCTTTTATCTTACAAGCTCTTTTACCATATATTCTTTTTCATCATCTTTTATTTTATCGCCGAGTTTTTCCGTGATTTCACCAAATTCACTCTTAGTAAGCTTTATCCCGTACGCTTTCATCACTTCTGAAGCTGCTGCCCTTACATGCGGTGTTTCCGCAAGAAGACGCTTTACCTGCTTTGATATTTCCTTATTCATCTCATAATCTTCTGCTGTTAAAAGTGCAATTAACGAAGCATGTCTTATCTGCGGATCAAAGTCATAAAGCCCGTATTCCATAAAATTATATAATTCTTCATCATCAAACTTATGAAAATTAGCTATTATCATGCTGTATACAGCATCAAATTTATATTTATCATGAACTGCCCATTCAGGATCAGACTCCATTGAAAATTTTTCTTTCTGTCTTTCCTCAATATCAAATTCTTCTTTGAATCTCTTTATTACTTCATTTTTAGCCTTTTTTGTTCCTATTTCAAATACAAGATTCAGATAATTATAGTTATACAGATTACCTGAATATTTTTTCTTTACTATATCCAGTACAAAGCTTTTTTTATGGTCTATAGCATAATCCAGCAGAAAGAATTCATTTTCGCTCTGGATTATTTCACTTACTATTTCTTCTTTATAATTTTCATCAAGATAGTTTTTTACGTCTTTTTTCAGTTTTTTATAATCATATTCTTTTCCGAGAATCTGCTCCATAAGCTCAGCAGGAACGTATTTGAAAGTTCTGTATAAAATTATATATCCAATGAGTCTTTCATGTTCAAATTCCACCTGTTCAAGTACCTCTATATATTTTATGAATTTCTCTCTTCCTTCCGGAGTATTCAGCAGAGAAGTATACACTCCGCCTTCTATGCTTATATTCAGAAGATTAGTCAGGTTCAGGAACAATTCACTGTCCTCTGTACTTTTATTCAGAATTTCAATAATATCAAAATTATGTGCTATTATCGGATCAGTTTCCACGCTTAGTACAAAATTACCCGAATACACAGCCTCTATCAGCTCTATCTGATAATCTATCTTTCCGTTCAGCAGATTATTATAAGTCAAAAGTTCCAGTACTGCTATCTTTCCCCATCCTTCAGTTTTTGAAAGCAGTTCTGTTATCTTGTCAAAATTTTCTCTGTTTACCAAAAGCATTGCCATATATCTTGCTACCTCAGGATACTGACCTATTGTGAATATTACATCTTCAGTGCTTGAATCAGAAAAATTCCCAACTATTTCAAATGCTATTTTAAATACTTCCATATTTGTTGTATTCATCAGTACCTCTGCCATAAAATCATGAACCATTTTCAGATCCGGTTTAGCTTTTACCGCATTTGAATGAAAAAAATTCAGAAATTCCTTTGCACCTGTGTCCAGTTTTAGAAAGTCAGCCTCAAATTCCCCTGTTTTTTTATAATTACCTTTTCCAAGTTTCTCTATAATAAGCATACCTGTAATTTCGTTAACTTCTCTCGGTTCTGATTTCAGATTATCTCTGTAGCCTGCCATAAATATTACTTCTTCAGGCTTATTCTCCATTTTCCATAACTCTTCTTCTATTCTCTGTACATTCAGCGTACCGTTTTCTTTTACATTTCCAAGTATGATCTTATAAATTGACGGCTTCTCTTTTCTTCCTGCTGTTTTTGGTGCCGGAGCTGCTTCGTTTTTTTCTGAAACAATTTCTTTTTTATTTCCTTCTTTTTTCTTAAATGCGTTTAACATTTCTCCTCCTAAAGTTTTTATAAAATAAATATTCTGTTTTTCATATTATACTGTAACATTTGATATCTTTCAATAATTATATGTTTAAGAATATAATTTTTTATAATTTCTGTATCAAAAAATCAAATATTTTCCATAAATAAAATAGTGTCATTGCACTGCCTAAAAGACCTAAAATAATTCCCGAAGTATATCTGTCATCATACTTCCCGCGAAAACCGTCATAGCAGAAATAAATTCCCAATGGGGGGAATATCAAAAGAAAAAATAACATAAACATTATTTCATCTGACTTAAATCCCATTAGACGTTTTTTATATGGTTTTGCCGGTATTTCCGGTCTTGTATCCATGACATAATCCGTTGTTTCCTCAGGAGAATACTGTGTATCAGAGTATGTATCCCTGAAATCGTAATACAGATATTCACTGAAACTGTTAAGTTCATACTGAAATTTTTCATATGTTTCTATTTCCTGATGTAAAACATCACATAATTCACCTGTTTTCATAAAAGTATCCACATTTTTATTTATATTATTTATCTGCTCTATATCTCCCAATGTGAGCTTTTCAAATTCCTCATAAGAATCTGTCCTCATTTCATAAAGCTCAAAAGCCTCAAGCAGAAAATATTTATATCCTTCTGAAATAAAGCTGTCCTTATCCAGAAATTTTTCAATATTTTCGTAAGATTCATCACTTACAAGTATTTTCCCCTTGCTTAAAGCTGTTTTTTCATCTTTCATTTTCAAAAGAAAAGCCTTTAATTTATCTATTCCCTCTGACATATCAGAAATTACAGCTATTTTTTCTTCCAAAATACATATTGAAGATTTTTCCGCTCTGGGCAGTGAACTGCATAAAATTTTGAATAAAAGCGGAAAAGCATAGTTATATTCAGCTATTCCCCTTATTTTTTCCCTTTTTCCCACACTGTCCGTTATATAAAGATAAGTTCTGTTCGCCATATTTCTCCTCTGAAGTGCTGATTTTTTACTGTACTTTTTATCTGCTGTTTAGCTGTTCGCCCATTCCGCCCGAGTCAGAAAATTTGAATTTTACTTTACCGTAATCATTTACAAAATCAAAACTTATATATGCATCTTCAAATATCCCGCAGTCACAGCTTTCTTCCCACTCTTCCCCGAAAAGATAAAATAGTTTCACTTTTTTAGAAAAAAGATAATCTTCTGTAAATCCTAGTTTTTTACTATTTTTTCTTCCCTTATAAATAAATTTCTTTTCATTATTAAAACTGTCAGTAACTGTTATATTATAAACAGAATTTTCTCCTTTTTCTATGTTTATTTTCGGAAGATTTATTGAAATCGGTTTCGGCATATCATTTTTGAAAGTGACAGGAACAAGTACATTATACCCTTCGCCCCAGTCAAGAAATATCCCGATATCCCTGATACCGTCATTATTAAAGTCACCTACATAATAACCTGTCACCATATAGTCAAAATACTCATTTCCGCTGTTTAAAAAATTAATTTTCTCTCCGGAATAAAAAACGTAATTTTTATCTGTATCTCCGCTGTCATAATATATCAGACCGTTTTGATAAGTTACGGTCTTATTCTCCTCATCCGTTACCTTAGTTGCAAGAAAATATATATTTTCAGATTCGTCGTCACCGTTAAAATCCTCTTTTTTGGTTTCATATATATCATGTTTAAAATTTTTCTTATAATACTCAAACGGCTTGGCACTTTCCGAATATAAAAACACATAAAAAAATAACAGTAAATATTTAATCTTCTTCATAAAAAACTCCCGTATACTCTGTTTGTTATTTAAAAACTCCCTGACTGCTGCGCTTTGATACACAGCCTTGTTTTCTCGTCGTAATAATGATATTATATAGTATATTTCTAAATAAAACAATGGTGATTAAATATGAAGAATATAAATTTGTCCAGAATAAGAAATTATATGAATTTCAGACATGGATTTTACGGTGAAAAGTCTTTTAGAAAAGCTGCTGTAATGGCTCTTATTATAGAAGTCGACCAAAAGCCCCACTTTGTGTTTCAGGAAAGAAACCAAAATATTCGTCAGGGCGGTGAAGTTTCTTTTCCAGGCGGCGGTTTTGAAAAAGAACTGGATTTCACACTGCTTGATACTGCTGTAAGGGAAACAGTGGAAGAAATGGGAATAAAAAAAGAAAGTATCGAAATATGGGGACAGCTTGATACGCTTATTACACAATTTGACGTGATTGTAGAACCCTTTGTGGGGTTTTCAAAAACAAAATTTGAGAATTTTACTCCGAACAAAGAAGAAGTTTCTAAGATATTCTCTGTTCCTGTTGAATTTTTTCTGGATACTAAGCCTGAATGGTATGATATTGTGCTGAAATCTTCCCCTATTGTTATTGATCCCAAGACAAATGAGCAAAAGCTTATATTTCCTGCAAAAGACCTTGGTCTTCCGGAAATGTACCATAATGAATGGACTACCAATGTAAGAAAAATCCCTCTTTATAAAACAGGAGACGGAGTTATATGGGGATTTACCGCTCAGGTAATCATTAACTTTATTGAGAAAATTATAAAATTTTAATAGAATAAGGATGGTAAATATGAAAAAAGTCGCACTTATTGCACATGACAAAAAGAAAGACAATCTTTTGGAATTTGTTAAGAAAAATATCGAAATTTTCAGCAGATTCCCTCTTGTAGGGACTGGTACTACTGGAAAACTAATAACTGAAGTTCTAGGCCTGGAAGTAAAACGCTATAAAAGCGGTCCGCTTGGCGGGGATCAGCAGATTGGTGCACTTATTGCAGAAGATGAAATAGAATTCGTAATGTTTTTCAGAGATCCGCTTACGAGCCAGCCGCATGAACCTGATGTTCAGGCATTAATAAGACTCTGTGATGTACATAATGTGGCAATTGCTACTAATACTTCCACAGCTGAGCTTATTATCAGAAATTTTTAATGCAAGGAGAAAAAATGAAAAAATTTTTACTTTTAGTCTTATTTACTGGTATTTGTACAGGAGTATACAGCGATTCTTCCATGAATGACCTGAATGATCTTCTTAAGCAGAGCGGTTCATTTACCAAGACTACCGATACTAAGAATAATATTGCCCCTGTAACAGGTGCAGCTGAAAAAAATACAATAAAAGAAAAAGACTTTTTTTCACAGTCTGAAAAGATTTATAAAGATAAAACTCTTTCGGGATTAAATGAATTATTTAAGAAAAACTCGGATTTCCTTGTAATTTCACAGTATATTGATGAAAATATAAAAAATCTTGACCGCAAAAATGCAGATGAAATGCTTTTGATGTTTGAAAATTACTATTATTCCATACCTTCTGATTCGGATATTTTTATTAATGATGAGGAATTAATGGATAAGAAGTTTGGTAAAACAGTCCTTGAAGACGGAAAAAAATATAATAATGACTATACAATGCTTATAAAAAATTATAAAGAGGCAGATAATGCCGAACTTAGTGCATATTTGAAGTCTCTTTATGACAGAAACCTGAATCTTACATATAGTAACGGATATTTTTTCTTCACGGTTAATTATAATAAACTCCTTACATATGAAAAATATTTATCTGATAATATGGTTAACTACCTGAAATATTCAGATAACGAAATAAGAAAGCCCGCTGTAGTAAACAGTAAAATAGTCATCCCGCTTGATGATCTGGTAAACAGAATTCTCAGTGCTGAACAGTATATACAGCTTTCAGAAAATAAAGATCTGAACAAAGAATTTGCCAAAATGCTGGTATTTCACTTTGAAAATCTTATGCTCGGTGTAGGTGACACTTCTGTATTTAATTCTGATACAAATACATTAAATGATAATTTTCTGAAATCTTATAAATACTATATTTCTAAAAATGGAGTATTTAAATCTGATTTACAAAAATATTTAGATACTCTTGATAAAAATAAATATGTGAAATCTTCTGATACTTATGGAAATCAAGTAAAATTAGTTAATAAAGTAATTAGTTTTTATCAGCTGAAAAGAGATGAAACTTTTCAGTAATACAAAAAAGAGCATTCCTTCTCAGGTCTGCTCTTTTTTACAAGGATTTTTTTTATTTTTAATACCCTGCCATGTGTTTCTTTGGACGAATTCTTTATCTATATCATTCAAAATGCTTATTTTATTCATACTCCATAGAGGCGCGGCGAGATCTTCAGCTTTTCCGTCTCCTGTTACCCTTTCCACTGCTATTTCTTCCGGAAGAAGTTCTATTTGATCCACAACTGTTTTTATATATTCTTCCCTTTCCATAATTTTGAATTTTTCATTTTCGTAAAGGGTAAATAACGGTGTATTTTTCAGAACATAAAGCATATGTATTTTCACTGCATTGATACCCAGATTTGAAATATCTTCCGCAGTTTTTATCATGTCGGCATATGATTCACCGGGAAGCCCGTTTATTATATGTACACATACCCTTATATTTCTCTTCCTCAGCTCTCTTACACCATTTATAAAAGTTCTGAAATCATGCCCTCTGTTTATCATTCCGGCAGTTTTGTCATTAGAACTCTGAAGTCCCAGTTCTACCCATAAAAATGTTCTTTTATTAAGCTCCCCGAGATATTCCAGAATATCTTCGTCCAATACATCTGCCCTTGTTGCTATACTCAGCCCTGCTACATCTTCCAGCGACAATACCGCTTCATACTTTTCCCTTAGTATGCTTATATCTGCATATGTATTTGTATAAGCCTGAAAATAAGCAATATATTTATTTATACCAGGCCATTTTTTCCTGATCTTCTCTTTGGCAGACTGAAACTGTTCCTTTAGATTTTCTCCAGTTACCTCTAAAGCAAAGTCACCGCTTCCTCTTTCAGAACAGAAAATACATCCGCCCCTGCTTATGCTTCCGTCTATATTAGGGCATGTAAAGCCGCCGTCAAGGCTGATTTTTGCCACTTTTTCACCAAATACACTTTTCAGATAATAATCCCATGTATGGTATCTCTTATTGGTCGAAGTATATTTAAATCCACTCATCAAATTTCCTTTTCTGCTTTATTCCATTATATTTTTCAAAATTCCTATTTTTTCTATTTCACATTCTACTGTATCACCGCTTTTTAAGTACTTAGGCGGCTTAAATCCCATACCTACTCCTGCCGGAGTCCCTGTTGCTATTATATCTCCCGGTATAAGCGTCATTCCCTTTGAAAGCTCCTCTATCAGATATTGGATACTGAAAATAAGGTTTTTTGTATTTGAATTTTGTCTTGTTTCTCCGTTTATTCTTGACGAAATATTCAGATTTTCAGGATTTTCAATATATGTTTTATAAACAATACACGGTCCTATAGATGTGTGAGAATCAAGACCTTTTCCCTTAAACCACTGATTATGTTTTCTTTGCAGGTCTCTTGCAGAAATATCATTTACTATGGTATAACCGAATATATACTCATCAGCATCTTCTTCTGTTACGTTAACCCCTTCTTTTCCCATAACTACCCCGAGTTCGGCTTCATAGTCTATTTCTTCTGTTATTCCTTCGTGTTTCATGATAATTTCCCCGTTTCCTATTGCTTTTAATACTCTTTTAGTAAAAAATACCGGTACTTCTATCTTTTTTTCAGGATCTTGTACACTCTGCGACTCTTTTATATGGTCAGAATAATTCAGGCCTACACATAATATATCTGTTGCCGGTCTTGGAATCGGCGAAATTATCACTATATTTTCGATATTATAATGATTTCTTTCATTTTTTTCATATATATCTATGAGCTTTTCCATATGTTCTTCACTGTTCCAGATGAATTCTGTCATATCATAAAAATCACAACCCAGAACTTTGTTTATATCTATCACTTTTTCACTGTCTTTTGAAATTATTCCGATTTTTTCTTCTGCATTTTCCAGAAATGTAATAAATTTCATTCTATCACCTCATTGATTTTTTTTAAATTATATCATTTTTTTGTTTTTATTGTTAGTATTTTGCTGAGCCTGATTCAAAACAGCACATGTCAACATATTTATATAATCTTTTTTTAACTATAAGCATATTGCACAGTTATGTATCCTATATATTACAAATATTTATTTTCGGGATATAAGTATGTTATAATATACTTTAGAAAATCTTTAACTTGGAAGGAGCTGTTTGAAATAGGTGTTATTGTCAATCTTCTGGCTATAGTCGCCGGAAGTCTTATAGGAACTTTTGTAGGGCATAAATTTAAAAAGGATCTGAACGAACTGATAATGAATTGTGTTGGTTTATTTATTATTATTCTCGGGATAAAATCTACCATAGGAGCCGGAAATGACATAAGAGTGCTTGTCTTCCTCATTATAGGCTCAATTATAGGAAACATAATTAATATAGATAAAAATATTACAAAATTCAGCAAATTTCTTGAAAGAAAATTTGTAAAAGACCGTGAAAGTACTTTTGGAAAAGGACTTGTTATCAGTACCATCCTATACTGCGTGGGTGCCATGGCTATAATTGGTTCCATTAAGAGCGGACTATCCAAGGATAATAGTATCCTGTATATAAAATCTATTTTAGATGGTGTCAGTGCTATAATTTTCTCCTCTATTTACGGCATAGGTGTAATGTTTTCAGGATTTGCAGTTCTTATTTATCAGGGATTATTTTATATTTTTGCTGCCCAGCTAAAAGGAATTCTCACTGAAACTGCTGTCAGAGAGATTGATTATCTCGGCGGAATTATGATACTTGGCATTGGAGTTAATATTTTATTTAAAAAAGAGATAAAAATAGCAAATATGCTTCCGGCAATTTTTATACCAATGGTTTTTCCATTAATATGCAGCTTGTTTTCAAAAATTTTTAATTTCTAAATTTATAAAAATATCATATTATGTAAAACTGCTTTTACCTGATATGATATTTTTTATTTTCTCTGTAAAAAAACAAGCCGCCCTGGATTATCCAGAACGGCTCCTACCCGCTCTACCTTCAATTTCTTGAATTTTTTACATTAGATACCTATGTTTTTGGCTTTTTTAGATAAAAGGACATTCCTAAGAAGCCTTCCATCTGTATAACAAAGTGAACAATATTCAAAGTTTCTTGTTTTATCTAGGTTCGTACCATACTGTCTACCACCTATTATGGGTATTCCGCAACACTGACAAATCTTACAGATCATATCATCACCCTTTCTGTTATATTTTTTTACCATATCGCTGAGATGATAACATAATTTCCTATTTTCTTTAAGTCATAAACATAGATTCCTTAATCCATTATACATTTTTACTATAGAGTAGTCAATTCATTATTTTAATTTTATTAATTAATTTAATATCTACTCAAATATATATAAAATTTATAAAGACTATTGCGCAATAAAAATTTTCATCTTTTTTTAAATTCACTCTATTATAATATAATTCAGTAACCAAGCAATGTTGTCAACATTTTTTCATTATTATTTTTTTTGATATAAAATATAGTATTTTTATTTAAAAAAACCATATTTTAAAAATTTTTTTTACTTTTTAACCAATAAATTACTAAAAATCTTTACTAAAAACTTTTAATAAAAAACACTGTGAAATTCTGCTGTTAAACATTCATTATTCACAGTGTTTTGTCTATATTATTTTGACCAGCGTTTTAGTCCTGAATACATTACATTTAATATCTCTTTTATACCATCGGTATTTTTACTGTCCAGACCGCCGAATCTTTTCAGAAAGTCCATTCCCTTTTCCACCATTTCATTCATGGTAATTTCATAGGTAAATTCACCCTCGCTAAAACAAAAGACACAGTAATCTTCATTTTTGCTGCCGTCAGTATTTGTTCCGAAATATTTTTCCTCATTCAGTGACATTGCACAGCTTTGACATATTTTTTCTATCATATTTCCTCCTTTTTAATATCAATTTTCAAAATTTATATTTCCAAGAGGTGCCAAAAGAAACTATTCATTGTCATATTTACTGTCAGCGGGATAAACTACACCCATCTGTTTTCTTGCTGTATCCATTATTTCACCCATTATTTTAGTAAGCTCATAGCTGTTTACAGGTGATTCTGATTTTCCTGCCTCATATGTTTCTATAAAATGTTCCAGTTCGTATACCATTGTATTTTCTTCCTGATATTCCGTAAGTATTTCCTCAGTACCATTTCTGTAAATGATTTTTGCTCCTCTCATTTCAGAAATATGATTTATCATTATAGAACCGTTTTCTCCCTGAATCTCACTGGGATTAAACGAATCAGTTATCTTTGAAAAAATAACATTTGCCTGCATATCATCATATTCCAGAATAAGTGTACCTTCACCGTCAACTCCGCTTGTAAGCTTCAACCCGCTTGCGATTACGTTATTCGGTCTTCCGAACATTGCTACTATGGCATAGAGAGGATAAACCCCTATATCCATTAATGCTCCGTTAGAAAATTTCGGATCAAACGTATTTGTATATTCCCCGTTTTTATATTTATCATATCTTGAGGAATACTGACAGTATGAACCGATATATCTTCTTACCTTTCCTATTTTATGAAGATTTTTATATAATGCTTCATAATTAGGAACAAATGTTAGTTTCATGGCTTCCATCACCAAAGTTTCGTACTCTTTTGATGTTTTTATCAGATCATTTACTTCAAAAGCATTTGAAGCAAGAGGTTTCTCACATAATACTGCTATTTTATGTGTAAGAAAAAGTTTTGACTGCTCGTAATGAAGCGAATTCGGAGAAGCTATATAGACAGCATCTATTGTTCCACTCTCAGCCATCTCTTTCAGATCTGTAAAAATATTCTCTACCTTGTATTTTGCTGCGAATTCTGCCGCCTTTTCCTCAGTTCTTGAATAAACTGCATTCAGCTTAAAATTCTCAAGCATTCCGCCGGCATTTATCAGTTTTTCAGTTATCCAGTTTGTACCTACTATACCAAATCTTACCATCTTTATCACCTCATATATTTTCTGATACTCTGGCAGTCCGGAGTTTTATAAATTAAAATACTTATTCATGACATCCAGACTTTGTTTTTGTATAATTTTATTTAAACATAAAATTCTTTTGTAGTCAAGGAATTAATCCACTCTCAATGCATCTATAGGATTTAATTTCGACGCCTTTGATGCCGGGTATACTCCGAAAACCACTCCGATTAGTGTGGAAACAATAATCGAAATCAAAAGTATGCTTACTTTTATAATAAGAACCAGTCCAAGTGCATTAGATATTAATAATGCAGAAATACTTCCCAGAAGTATCCCGATTACTCCCCCTGAAACAGTAAGAATTATCGACTCTATCAAAAACTGAAGCAGTATATCTTTATTCTTTGCCCCTATTGCTTTTCTAAGTCCTATTTCCCTTATTCTTTCCGTAACACTTACAAGCATGATATTCATTACCCCTATTCCTCCTACGAAAAGAGAAACTGAGGCTACGAAACTCACGAATATAGAAAGCATACTAAGTATACTGTTAAACTGTTCCAGTCCTGTATTAGAGTTTACAGCCTGATAAAGTCCGTCTATCTGTGCTTCTTTATTTAAAACATTTGTTGTAACATCCATTATCTGGCTTAGCTCATTCGGGTCTGATACTTTTACTTTTATTCCCGAATAATATTTCTCGTCAAGTTTACTGATATATTGATAATTCTGATAAGGTATCTGTATAAAACTCGGGCTGTTTCCTCCGAAGATACCGGACAGACTGGCCACAGGGTTCTTGGAAACTCCCACTACCACATAATCTTTATTTCCCAGATCTCTTATCCTTACAGTTATTTTTTTCCCCAGAGGTGATTCATCTCCGAATATTCTTGCTACGGTCACATCATCCACTATGGCAAAATATCCTGTTTTTCTGTACTCCTCTGCGTTAAAGTATCTCCCTTTCAGAAGCTGTGTATTTTCTATATTAAAAGACGCCGGAATTACACCTGTTATTATGGCAAAATTTCTAAATCCCGATGCCATTTCTACTCTTTGTCTTGCTGTTCCTGTCGGTGCTACAGCTTCCACGCCGCTTATATTTTTTATCATATCCACTTGTTTCTGCTGCAGTCTGTTTCTGTTTTTTATATTATCTATTGAAGTGTCTATTGATACATCAAAGTTTCCTATTCCAAGTTTGTTTAAATCCCCGACTATTTTTTCCTGTGCTCCGGCCCCTATTGCCGACATTAATATTACCGCACTTATCCCGATTATTATTCCCAGCATGGTCAGGAATGATCTCATTTTATAGCTTAGGAGATTGGCAAAGGCCATTTTTAATGATTCTAAAAAATTCATCTTCTGTTTTTCACCTCTTCATCCAGTTCTATAATTCCGTCCCTGAGCCTGATTATTCTCTTACAGTGTTCTGCTACATCCTCTTCGTGTGTAACCATTACAATTGTTGTTCCTTTATCATTAAGATCCCTGAATATACCGAGAACTTCTTCTCCTGAACGTGTATCAAGGTTTCCTGTAGGCTCATCTGCGAGCAGTATTTTTGGAGAATTGATGATAGACCTTGCAATTGCCACCCTTTGTCTCTGACCGCCTGACAGCTCATTCGGCTTATGATGTACTCTGTCTCCGAGTCCCACTGCAGTCAATGCTTCCACGCCTCTTTCATATCTTTCTTTTTTCGGCATATTGGCATACATTGCCGGCAGTATTACATTTTCCAGTGATGATAATTTAGGCAGCAGATTAAATGACTGAAATATAAATCCCAGCTTTTGATTTCTTATTGTAGAAAGTTCGTCCTGTGTCATCGTGGAAATATCTATTCCGTCAAGGTAATATTTACCTCCTGTAAGCTGATCCAGACATCCCAGAATATTCATAAAAGTAGATTTTCCGCTTCCGCTTGGTCCCATCAGGGCAACATATTCCTCAGCTTCCACTTTTAGATTTATCCCTTTCAAAACTTCCAGAGAAAGCGGACCATTCTCATATACTTTTCTCAGATCTTCAACAACTATCATTTATACTATCCTTTCCTGTGCCGCATTACATAGGCCCTCTTGGGGCTCCTGGTGTTCTTTGGTTTCCTTTTTTATTTCCTTTTTTACCGTTACCGGCACCTGCCTTAGTGTCGGCAATTTTTATTTTTTCACCGTCTTTAAGATTCAGATCAGCTTCTTTTACTACTCTGTCTCCTACATTTATACCGCTTTTTATATGGTAAAAATTATTGTCTGTTTCCCCTACGGTTACTTCTTTTCTCATTACTTTATTATCCTTATCCACTATATATACAAAATATTTATTATTTTCGTTTAATACAGATGTATATGGAAGCTTTATTACATTCTGTTCATCAAGATACAAAACCTTTGCATCTACCACATTTCCCGGCTTCAAAAGTCCCGGATTATCCAGTCTTATTTCTATTTCTACACGGCTTTCGTTATATGAAGTATCTTTAGTTGCTGTACTTGCTATATCTACTACTCTTCCGGTAATTGTCTCTCCTTCTGTAAGAGCATCTGCTGTTATAAGTGCCTTTTGCCCTACTTTTACATTCTTGGCATCATAATCCGTAAGGTCTACTTTTATGGAAAGGTCTCTTATATTAGTGATTTTAAACAAAGGGCTGTCTGTATTAACCCTGTAGTTATCATCAGCTATCATTTCAGTGATTACGCCATCTACTGGACTGATTATTCTATCGTCATATTTTTGGTAATCTTCTTCCAAGTTAGCTATTTCCAGTCTTAATGTTCTTATATCATAGTCTATATCCTGAAGATCCACTCTTGGAGCACCGCCTACTTTCAGTAATTCTCCTGTATTCACACGGTCTCTCTGTTTTTGTTCCAGAGAAATCTTTTTTTCCTGAATTGATCTAAGTGCTGAATTTTTATCCGTAGGATCAAATGTAAGTATTATATCGCCTTTTTTTACTGTATCGCCCAGTTCAAAGTATCTTTTGGCAACCATTAATTTTTTTGATGTATATACTGATATTTCATTATTTGACTTTACCTGTCCTGTTTCTTCCACAAAAAGCTGTAAATTTCCTTTTTCTGCTGTTACTACTTCATATGCAACTTCATTTTTATCCTTTTTTGAAGACGATTTGAAGAATAAAAATCCCAAAAGTAACACTACTATTAATAAAACTGCTATTATTATTTTCTTTTTCAAACTATCCTCACTCCTAATTCATATATTTTATTTTATAAGTAAAACTTGCAAGTTCATTCTTTGCTTTTTCATATTCCCTTGCAGCCAGATCAAGTGCATTCAGACGATCCAGATAATCACTGTAAGTAGACATCCCCAGTTCGTATTTTTTATTATAAACCTCATAATCTTTCTGTTTTACTTCAAAATCCTTCTGGCTTATAAGTTCATTGGTCTGAAGAGTCGTATACTGAATCATATTTTCTTTGATTCTGTTCTCTACATTTGCCTTTGTATCCAGATAATCCACCTGATTTTTCTTCAGATCGTTCTTTATCTGCTCATAGTCTCCCTTATAATTAAAGAGTGTCTTTTTTACTCCTAATCCCAGTATGAATTCTTCATTTTCAAATGAATAAGACATTTCTGCGTTTAATTCAGGCATACTGGTTTCATATTTTTCTCTTCTCAGTTTTTCTACATTTACCTTTTCATTCAGCTTTACACTTTTTAAGTCAGTCACTCCTATATTATAAAACTCGTCTTTTTCTAAGTCTCTTTTTTTTATGTCATCAAATTTTCCGTCAAGAATAACATTGTATACCTTAAAATTTTCCGTAAAAACCAAAAGCTCTCTCCTCATATTATCCAGATTAAGTATGGCTTTTTCGTATTCTGCCCTTGAGGAAATATGGTCAAATTCAGAAGCTGTTCCCAGTTCAAATTTTCTTTTTATTATGTTATAGTCTCTTTTCTTTACTTCAAGAGTTTTTTCCTCTACTTCTATTTCTTTTTCTTTATTCTTGTAATTTTTATACAAATCAATAAGATTAACCACCTGTGTATCCAGTGTCTGCTGATTTGTAACCTTCTGAGCTTCCAGTGATAAATCGTTAATGATACGCTGTGAGTCGTACTGGCTGTAATAAAGTTCTTTCAAATCTTTAGAGACTCCTATTCTGTTTTCTATAACCTTACTGTCAAGAGTATCATAATCAAATCTGTAATTAAAAATCCCGTATTCAGCCTGTGTTGATAACCCGTAATGACTTTTCCCCACTGTATCATAATACTTATTATCTACATTTAAAGTGACTCCGTTCCATTCGCCTTTATCTATAAGTGCTCTGTTTATCTCATAAGAATCAATATTCAGTTTGTTCTTTTCTGTAGTATATGATTGATTTTCCAGCTGTGTTATAGCATTATCTAAGTCTATTGAATACAGGTTCACACTAATTAAAATTAAAAACAAAAGTTTTATTTTTGTATTTTTCACTTTTCTACTACTCCTTAGTTTTTTTATTTCTTCAATAACTTATCCAACTTCACCTTAGCCAGTCCTGCAAGTGAAGTCTCTTTATATTCCGAACGCAGATCTTTTCCTGTTTCCATCATAGTTTCTGTTATCTCGTCAAAAGAAACAAGATGCTCACCGTCAGACATAAGACTGTAGTATGCACAGTCTATCGCTTTAGCGGAATATATCGCATTTCTTTCTATACACGGAACCTGAACATATCCTTCTATAGGATCGCATGTCATTCCTAGACAATGTTCCAGTCCTATTTCCGCCGCATATTCTATCTGATCCAGAGTACCGTTAAGTATATATGCCACCATTCCGGCTCCCATAGAACAGGCTACACCGATTTCACCCTGACATCCTACTTCTGCTCCGGAAATAGAAGCATTCTTTTTTATCACATTTCCAAGAATCCCTGCCACTGCCAGTGCTTTTACCAGCTCTTCTTCAGTAAGATCCTTTGTTACTTTATAAGCCTTTAAAAGTGCGGGTATGATTCCGCAGGCTCCGCATGTAGGAGCAGTTACTACTTTTCCGGCTGCGGCATTTTCCTCAGAAACAGCAAGTGCATATGAATAAACCCTTCCTTCAAGTCTGTCCTGAAATCCGGATTTTCTGAATTTTTCATAATAACTCTTGGCTTTTCTCTCAAGCTTTAATTTCCCCGGTAAAAAACCTTCGGCTTTAAGGCCTTTTTCTACAGCTTCGTCCATTACTTTCAGTATATCTTTCAGATAATCCCATATTTCAGTACCTTCATTATGTTCTACATATTCTGTAAGGTCTTTTCCGTTATCTCTGCACCATTTCATAATTTCCTTAAAATTCTTTTCTTTATAAACTTCTTCCTGATCTGCGGCAGCTTCACCTTCTTCCACTATCTTTCCGCCGCCTACAGAATAAAACAAAGATTCTCCGGTTATTTTTCCGCTGTTATCATAAGCTGTGAACTTCATTGCATTAGTATGTTTTTCTTTTATTATTTCCGGTTTAAATATTATGTTACAGTTTTCACCAAGTGTTTTCAGTATGATATAATCTGTTAAATGTCCTTTTCCTGTGGCTGCAAGACTGCCATACAGCTCCACTTCGTAAGAAACAGCTGCCGGATTTTTTTCCCGGAATTTTTCTGCTGCTCTCTGAGGCCCCATTGTATGACTGCTTGACGGCCCGTAACCTGCTTTATATAATTCTCTTAATGATTCCATATGTATAAATTTATGTCTCCTTTCTATGATCAATTATCTTTTTTTAATAACTTGTCTGTTCTATTTTACCATTTTTCGTATTTATTTTGTATCTAAAAATAAATTTTTATACATAAAAAAGAAAATGGAAAAATTCAGTATTTTTGTGATATCTGCCGGTTATTATTCCCACCAGAAACTCCATACTGTGGAATCTTTCAGCAATGAAGCCAGTTTTCTTAAAGAACCCGCATCGTTGCTCACTATTTCATTACAAAACAGATATTGTTCATAAGCCAGTTTTTCTGCCTCCTGAAAGTTCTGCGGCGGTATTTCCACCATGAATTCTACACTGTTTGCTGTTATTACTGTAGGAACAGCCTTATATTTTCTGTACCAGTATTCTGATACTGCTATCTGGCTGTCAGGAGTGGGACATTCGTTATAACCGCCCATAGGTATATACCCGGGTATTTCCCATGGTTTTCTCGTAGGTATTTTGAATATCAGAATTTCGTCAAAGGGATGTGAAGTATCAGAATCTATGTATTCATTCAGATAGTCATTTGCCGTTTCCAGCGAAAACTCGCCGAGCGGTACCTGATAATCCTGCATATAATCATAATAACTTCTTTTAGCCTTAAAAAACTTTTCCGCATCTATATCCCTTGAATATTCAATAAGCTCTTTTACACTGCTCAGTTCCAGATTCACTGTCAGTGCATCATACAAAACATCAGAAGGTACTACTATCACAGGGTAAAAATTACTTTTCTTTCCTTCTTTGTACAATTCTGCATATCTGTTTTCTATTATCTCTCTTATTGAACCTTCAAAGATTTCATATTTATAATTTAGTATATTTACTATATCTTCTGTACTTTTTTTCATTTAAGCAACCTTCCTTTATATAGCAGTTTTATTTATTTTGCGGAATAAACCGTATTTTTATGAAACCGGTTTATTATTCCGCACCAATAAGTAAAACTGCTATAATAAAAAAACTATATAAACAAATTATACTTTATTTATAGTAAAATAACAACTTATAAATTTTTTCGCAGAATGGTTCCGAACCCTGTATATAATTATTTCCCGGAAATTTCATCTGATGCTTTTAGTATAACTATCCAATGTGTCAAACGTGTGAATTTTTTATTTTTTATTTAAAATTTTTATTGTTTTCAATGTATCTTCTATTATATATTTTAAACAACCGCATTATGTGATATAATTAAACAAATATTATATATTAATATATTCAGAAGGAGGATTTATGAGTGAAAATACTAACAGCAAAGAATTAAACAAAAATGACCTGCCGGATTCGGATAATGATACTATAAATACAGAAAACAGCAGTGTTTCACCTGAAGATGACAAAAATACAGAGGGAGACTTTTCTGACGAGAACATTTCTGACAGTAATATAACTGATTTTATGGAGGTTTCCGAAAAAAATAACAGAGAGCGTCTGAAGCAGATTATAGCAACACTCGGGAAGCATAAAGCCATAGAAAGTCTTATTACTTCGAAGCATCCTGAGAGAATAAAAGACGCCTTTGAAGAACTCGGCCCTACATTTATCAAAATGGGACAGATGCTTTCTACACGTTCTGACCTTATCCCCGAAGCTCTTGCAGAAGAATTCAAAAAACTTCAGGATAATGTAAAAACTGATGACTTTTGCGTGGTTAAATCAATTATAGAAAACAGTTTCGGCGTTCCGGTAGATGATATTTTCAAAACTTTTGACGAAACTCCTGTTGCTTCAGCATCAATGGCTCAGGTACATGCTGCCACACTAAAAGATGGTACTAAAGTAGCTGTTAAGATACAGCACGCAGGGATTAAAAGTATGATGCTAAACGATATAGCACTTTTTGAAAAAGCACTTCCATTTTTCAAAATAGCACCTACAAGTAAAATCATGGATCCTGTAGCCCTTGTAAAGGAGCTGAAAAAATCTTGTGAAAATGAGCTGGACTTCACTGTGGAAGCAAAGAATATACATTTATTCTATAAAAATAACAGTAATCTTGACTATATGGAATGTTTGAGAGAATATCCCGAATACGCAAGGGAAGATATTCTTGTTATGGATTTTGTCAACGGAATAAAAATTACCGAAATTGATGAATTAAAAGCAAAAAATTATGATATTAAAAAAATAGCTCAAAATCTTGTTAACAATTACATGAAACAGGCTTTTGAAGACGGATTTTTCCATGCTGATCCTCATCCCGGCAATATTGTTGTCCGTGACGGAAAAATAACATTTCTTGATTTTGGAATGATGGGTGTTATGAGTGACAGTACGCTAAAAAGACTTAATGATCTGCTCTATTCTATATACATAGAAAATACTGAGGAAATGACTAATGCTGTATTAAAGCTTTGTATAAAGAAAGGACCTGTTGACAGGGAAAAGCTTAATTCCGAAATAAATGATTTTTATTATACATATATTGATGGTGTTTCTCTAAAAGACATGAAATTTCATATTGTAATTGCTAAACTCACAGTCATATGTGCTGAAAATAATCTCAGTATACCTGAGGAAGTAACAATGTTTATGAGGGGACTTTTGAATATCGTAGGAGTAGTAGAGGCTTTAGACCCTGAAATTACTCTTATTTCAGCTCTAGGTCCTTATATGGAAAAATATATTGCTGAAAAATTTGATCCTGTAAAAGAAGCAAAAGATTATATAAAAAGTCTCTATGCCCTTGGAAAACTTACTCCCAAGATACCTGTGAAACTGGCTGATGTTCTTGATAAATTAAAAGAAGGAACTCTTGAAGTAAAAGTGGAGCATAATCATAATAAGCTGGAAAAGATGTTTGATCAGCTGGATTATATTACTAATAAAATTGTAATAGGAATGCTTTTATTTGCACTTATTGTAGGTTCTTCAATACTTGCCGATTCGGGAAAACAGAGTGAAACCCAGAGTATAATGTCTATCATTGGTATTATTGGTTATATTGTGGCGGCGGTTTTTACAGTAATTCTTATTATTTCTCTATTTAGAAATAAGTACAAATAATAAATAAAAGATAAAGAAAACGGGATGTATCATTTTCGATACGATCCCGTTTTTTATATAATTGAAAAAAGATTTGCTGCATTTTGATTGGAAATCTTCATAATTTCCTCTTTGCTCACACCATAAACAGTTTCCAGAAATTCTGCTGTTTTCTCCACCATCGAAGGAACTCCGGTTTCCCCGCCGTATTCCCACGGACCGTCGCTTTCCAGCGTAATTATCTCCAACGGAATATTTTTTACAAAATCCCTGTATTCTTTATTATAAATAACATCAGGAGATATTGACACATTCCAGCCGTTTTGCTCTATCTTTTCAAGAACATGCAGTTCTCCCTCAAACCAGTGAAACAAAGCTTTTTTTACATTATACTCTTCCAGCTTTCTGACTGCATACTCTCCGCCGTCCTCTATACAATGAAGATTAACAGGAAGATCAAGTTCTGCTGCCAGTTTCAGAAATTTCACAAAAATAACTTTTGCTTTTTCCATTATCTCCTCTTTTTCCTTTTCATTGCTTAATTCTAAAAGATTAAAATACGGAAGCCCGATTTCGCCTATTGCCGATATCTCCGTAAAATTTTCCCTGATCTGTTTCTCTACCTTATCATAATTATCATATTTCTCTGGATATTCAGGATGAATCCCGAGACAGACCCTGAGATTCGGATATAATTTTTTATATTCCAAAAGTATTTCTCCGCTTTTATAACCTACAGCCACTCCTACCACAATATTTTCCTTTATCTCTTTTTCACGTAATTCGGCAGGCAGCTGTTCAAAATGGCAATGTACGTCTATATTCAAAATAAATCCCTGCTTTCCGGTTTTATTTATTTTTCTCCGCAAAACTAAACCAATAACTCCATTATCCTTTTTTTATACTCCAAAAATTCCCTTTCTAGCAGAACCTCTGTATTTCTCGGTTTAGGCAGCTTTATTTCCAGCTCGCCTTTTATTACAGCAGGATTTTTACCAAGAACTATTATACGGTCAGACAGATACACAGCTTCATCTATATCATGTGTTATAAATAAAACAGTATGTTTATGCTTTTCGCAGACTTCAAGTAAAAATTCCTGCATCTCGCTTCGTGTTATTGCATCTAAAGCACCAAACGGCTCATCCAAAAGCATAATATCAGTATCTACCAAAAAAGTCCGAAGAAGTGCCGCTCTCTTTTTCATCCCCCCGCTTAATTCATATGGATACTTATTTTCTTCTCCCAAAAGTTTGAACTCGGGAAGGAGTTTTCTTACTTTTTCATCTGCTGTTTTTTTATTAATCTTTTCTATTTCCATAGGCAGAACGGCATTTTTATATAGTGTCCTCCAGTCCATAAGCAGATCATTCTGAGGCATA
This sequence comes from Sebaldella sp. S0638, assembly GCF_024158605.1. Classification (NCBI taxonomy): domain Bacteria; kingdom Fusobacteriati; phylum Fusobacteriota; class Fusobacteriia; order Fusobacteriales; family Leptotrichiaceae; genus Sebaldella; species Sebaldella sp. S0638. The sequence continues at coordinate 57,728 of NZ_JAMZGM010000001.1, forward strand.
TAAGCCAGTTTTCCCTGATACTTTTCCAGATCAATGCCGTTTATTAATACAGTTCCCGTATAATTCTTTTCAAGCCCGGTTATTATTTTAAAAATCGTGCTTTTGCCGCAGCCGCTGGGACCTATTAATGTAATAAACTCCCCCGCATTTACATCAAACGAAATCTCAGAAAGGACTTTTTTCCCGTCATATACCTGTCCGATATTATTCAACGAAATTTTCATTTTACTCCTTTAAAACTGATTATTTTTATTCTTTTACAAATTCATTGGTAAATGCTTTTGATATATCAGTTTTTTTATCAATTAATTTATTGTCATAAAGCCAGTTCATATAATTTTCCCATACTTCCGGTTTTTGTTCTCCCCAGTAAGCCGCATCAGCTTTATATTCTTTAGCAAGAAACTTCTGACTTTCCGTTACCAGCTCCCTGTTTAGTTCAGGAGCATTTTTCATTAGTATTTCTGCTGCTTCTGAAGGATTTTCCCATGAATACTGGTATCCTTTTTTAGTGGCTTTCATGAATTTTGCCGCAATATCCGGACTTTGTGAAATCATCTTTTCATTGGTAATAATTACTGGTGTGTAATAATCAAGATTTTTATTATAATCACTTAATTTTATATAATTCACAGGAATATTTCTTACTTTAGCCTCTATTCCAGTCCATCCTTCGAATCCCCAGGCAAAATCAATGCTGTTTTCACTTGTAGCAAAAAAGTCAGTATCTCCTGATGTTATTATCTTCACTTTTTCCACATCTCCGCCGTCTTTATCCATTAAAGCCTTTAATGTAGCCTTTTCTATAGGTGACCCCCATCCGCCGTATCTCTTATTTTCAAAATCCTTCGGTGATTTTATCCCTTTATCTTCTTTCGCATAAAAACCGCTTGTATTATGCTGTATTACTGCTGCTATTGAAACAACAGGTATATCCTGAAGCCTTGCCAGTGTAACATTTTCCTGATATGATACTCCAAACTGGGCTTTTCCTGAAGCCACCAGCTGGTCGGAAGTCCCGTTACCGGGCTGTATTATTGTTACATCCAGTCCCTCTTCATCATAATATCCCAGATCTTTAGCCGCATAAAGTCCTGTATGATTAGTATTCGGCGTCCAGTCCAGAACCACTGTAATTTTTGTTTTTTCTTCTCCCTTTGCTTTTTTTGCACTATCTCCGCATGATACTGCAAGTATTATTAAAAATATCATCAATAAAATCTTTTTCATTTTTTACCGCCTATATCTAAATTTTATTATTTTTCCATGGAATAAGCTTTTTTTCTGCATATTCCGTAGCCTTAAATACTGCAAGGCTCAGCACTATTATCACAATTATTGAAGCAAACAATGCATCTGTCCTAAAAGAACTGATAGATCTTGTCATATAAATCCCCAGTCCTTTTTCCGCGCCGAGCCATTCACCTATAACCGCTCCCATTATACTGTATACTGCACTTATTTTTAGTCCTGAAAGAAGACTCTGCAGACTCGCCGGGAGTTTCAGCTTAAAAAATATTTGTATTTCGTTTGCTTTCATAGTTTTCATAAGACTTATCAATTCATTATCTATGTTATCCAATCCGTCAAGAAAAGATAAAATACATGGAAAAATACACACTGTAAGGACTATTAATATCTTAGGCATTATTCCAAAGCCGAACCATATTAAAATAACAGGAGCCACTGCAATAAGCGGTACCATCTGCGATATAAGAATGAGAGGATAAAGTATATTTCTTAGAAGCCTGAAATACCCCAGAAATCCTCCCAGAACTATCCCTAGTATCACTGCTGCTGCAAACCCTGCCAGTGCTTCTCCGAATGTAATCAATGCATGCTCGCCTAAAATAGATTTATCATTCCAAAGAACACTGATAACATCTGCCGGCGAAGGAAATACATATTTTGGAATATTGAATTTTACTGTTATTACTTGTATTACCACAATCAGTATAAGAAAAAACAATACTGCCTGAAATTTACTTCCTGTATTTTCCGATTTTTTCATCTATAGTAACTCCTTCAGGTTTATAATCAATTTTCACTACCGAACACACCCTGCTTGCCCCGTATTTCACACATATTTCCTGTGCTTCTTTTACTATCACAAGTATATCATCAAGCTCTCCCTCTATTGTCGTCTCCATAGGCCCTACTTCATATTTTAGACCTGATTCCGCTATCCTGTCTATAACTCTGTCTACTACATAATAGATTTCTTCCTCTTTTACCGTAGGAATTACCTGTAAACTTAAATTAACTAACATTTTTACCTCCTGAAAAATTTATAAAAAAAAGACCTTCACAACAAGGTCTACTAAGAAATATCTGAATCTAAACTCCCTTCGCTAGCATTACCTAGAGCAGGTTAAACGGTATTTCTCAGCATTAAGCACCCGTGTTGACATTAGTATATAATATTTTACTGATAATAGCAATACTTTTATATAATTTTATATCTGTACTTTTTATTTCACGCCTGAAAACAGATGATTTTTATGTTATGGAGTTAATTTATAACAATTAGATATTTTAATTATATCTTCTGTATTTCAGGTATTTTATGTTCTTAGTTTATTTATATTTTTTTTATATTTTACACAAATTCTTTCTTTTAAGATGTCCGGACACATTTCAGAATTTTACCGCCTTCCTATTTTTTGGCTCTTGTGCTATACTTGTATTAGCAGGTAATTTCATTTTCTGCTAAGTCTTTATGAAAGGAGATGTATTCATGGGTATAAACCAGTTTGTTATTCTTGAAGACGAAGAATGGCAGGTTAAGGGTGACGGAAATCTGCAGGCTACAAAAGGCTTCAATACACAGGAAGAAGCTGTAAGTTACGCTAAAGAGATCTCAATATACGAAAAGTCGGAACTCATTATTCATGATGAAGATGGTGAAATCTGTAAGAAATACAATTACAAGAAAAAACCGCAGTAATCTCCTGAAGATTTAAGCACTTCTCTGTGGTGAACTTACATTGGGGGATTGTATCAATTTTTTTGATACATCCCTTTTAGTTTTAAAATATGAAAAACAGAAACGGAGAGAATATTTTGAAAAAATCATATGAAACAGTAATTACAAATAATAAAACAGGTATTTACAGCCTGTCTGTTTTATTTCTGTATAATATTTCAAAAACTAATATTAACAATAAAATTCACAGTAACAAATAAACCAATATTTTTTTATAAGGAGAGAGTTTAATGCGTGACAATAATAATCTGAAATTTACGTATTCTCTGTTATATGCAGCAGGAGTCATTTCCTGTATACTAATATTTATGTTTTCTTTTATTCCCTCTGTGGTTGTTCTTATTTTTGCCCTTTCGGTAAAATCCAAGCTGCCTTATGAGGACACTCCCCCGCAGGGGTTGAAAATAATGATTCTTACCAGTTCCGCCCATATTATTTTTTCAGTTTTATTTTTATTTCCGCTGGTATTTGCATTTGTTTTTCCTGACAGTATCAGGGTATTTCTTCAATTATCAAGTATTACATTTCATTTTCTTTTTAATATTATAATTTTAATTTTTTATATTATAGGCTTGATATTTGTAAAAAAAGAATATTATAATGTTGACTGATTCTGAAAATCTATAATAAAAAGCAGAAAATATTCACTGAAATGTTTTCTGCTTTTTTATATGTTAATTTTATCCCCGGAATTTTATAGAAGAAAAACAAACTTCAAATAAAAAACTGTCCGAACTTTATTATCTCATGATGAGTCAGACAGTTATTTTTATTAATTTTATCAAAACATCAGCTTTTTCCAGCCTTTATATATTCCAGAAACTCTGTTTTCCCAACTCTGTTTTCCCAACTCTGTTTATACCGCTGTTTTGTACATCTTCATTGCTGTTTACAGAAATTCCGTATTCTTTCTCAATTATTTCCCGTACCCTTTCTCTGCAAAAACTCCCCTGACACCATCCCATTCCTGCTCTTGTACGTCTTTTTACCCCGTCAGTACTTGTTACTCTTATTCCTCTTCTAAGTGAATCCAGTATTGTTTTTTCAGTTACCTGTTCACATCGGCATATTATCTTTTCTTCTGGAATTTCACTCTCTAAAAGTCTGTTCACTTCTTGCACGGAGAGCATATCTTCCTTTGTTTTTTTCTTTATCAAAGGCTTTCTGTATGGATTGAAATTATCTTTTTCCATTAATTCAAAACCGCTGTTTTTTATTATCTCTATTATCACTTCCGCTGCAGCCGGAGAAGATGTCAAGCCCGGAGACTGTATTCCTGCTGCGTTTATAAAGCCTTTGGATTCAGTTTCCTCTATTATGAAATCTCCTGTGTCCGCCGCTGCCCTCAAGCCTGAAAATGTTCTGATAAAAGTTTTCAAATCAAACTCTTTTGTTACATGTTCCGCCCTTTTCAAAATCTGTTCAAGATTTTCTTTTTCTGTTCCTGTATCTTCACGCCCTGAATCATTCTGCGCATCAGGTCCAATTAAGAGATTCCCATGATAGGTGCTTGTTACCAGCACACCTTTCCCTAGTTTTGAAGGTGTTTGAAAAATAACATTATTTAATATATTTCCTGTATCTCTGGCAAACAAAATATACTCCCCTTTTCTGGGATTTATCGTAAAATTTTTTTTATTCACCGTTTCAGAAATAACATCACTGTATATCCCGGCTGCATTAATTACATATCTTGTACTGACAGTATTATTCTCTGCTCTGCCGTTAATATTTTCTTCATATGTTACATTATAATTATAATCTCCGCATTTTTTTATATCTGTAACCTTTGAATTCAATTTTAGAACTGTACCGTTTTCCACTGCATTCTCTGCAAGCGCTATGGCAAATTCATAAGGCGAACAGACTCCGGCTCCCTCACAATATAAGGCATATTTTATTTCAGGATTTAATGCAGGCTCCATTTCCAGTATTTCTTTCTGTTCTAGAATTCTTATATCATCTACACCATTTTTCAACCCGTTTTCATATATATTATAAAGTGTTTCCCTGTCCTCTTCATTAAAACCAACCACAAGAGAACCTGTTTTTCTGTATCCGAAATTCAACTCTGAATTATATTTCTCAAAAGACAGGCGCCCTTTATAACAAAGCTTTGATTTCAGCGTACCGTGTTTATCATCATAACCGCCGTGTACTATGGCACTGTTTGCCTTGGTTGCTCCCATGGAAACATCATTTTCTTTTTCTGCCAGAAGTATTTTGACCTTATATCTGCTTAGTTCTCTTGCTATAATTGTTCCAGTGATTCCGGCACCTATAATAACAAAATCATATATCATTGCAGTTCTCCCGTATTTCAGATATCTTCTCTTTCCCAGTTTCTTACTCTCTCTACTGCTTTTTTCCATCCTTTGTAATATTTATTACGTTTTTCCCTGTCCAGTTCAGACTTAAATTCCTTTTTCAATTTCCAGTGTTTCTTTATATCATCTTTATCTTTCCAGAATCCTACTGCCATACCAGCCAGATAAGCGGCACCCAGTGCGGTTGTCTCTGTTATTTCCGGTTTCAATACTGTTTCTCCTATTATATCTGCAAGAAACTGCACAAGAAACTCATTTTTTACAGCTCCACCGTCTACTTTAAGTTTCGTAAGAATAAGTCCCGAATCATCCTGCATCGCTTCAAGCAGATCTTTTGTCTGATATGCTATTGACTCAAGAGCAGCTCTGATTATATGATTAGCATTTGATCCTCTTGTAAGCCCAAGAATACCTCCTCTTGCGTACATATCCCAATAAGGTGCTCCCAGCCCCACAAAAGCAGGAACTACATATACTCCGCCGTTATCCTCTACTTTTTTGGCAAAGTATTCAGTATCTGCCGAATCAGCAATAAGTCTCATCTCATCTCTCAGCCATTGTACCACAGCACCTGCTACGAATATACTTCCTTCAAAGGCATATTCCACTTTACCGTCAAGTCCTATGGCAATTGTAGTCAAAAGACCGTTTTTGGATCTTATAAACTTGTCGCCTATATTCATAAGCATAAAACATCCTGTACCGTATGTACTTTTAGTATCTCCTTTTACAAAGCACGCCTGCCCGAACAAAGCAGCCTGCTGATCTCCGGAAATTCCCGCAATAGGTATTACTGTTGTGGTATTCCCGCCTCCTCCTAGCGATGTTTCACCATATATTTCACTGGAATTTTTTACTTCTGGAAGCATCGATCTTGGTATCTCCAGTTCTTTCAGAAGCTTTTCGTCCCATTGCAGTGTTTTTATATTAAACAGCATTGTTCTTGATGCATTTGTATAATCAGTCACATGCACCTTTCCCCCTGTGAGCTTCCATACTAGCCAGGTATCCACAGTTCCACATAGCAGCTGGCCGCTGTCTGCCCTTTCTCTCGCCCAGGGAACGTTATCAAGAATCCACTTAATTTTTGTACCTGAAAAATAAGCATCTATAATCAGACCTGTATTCTCTTTAACATATTCCTCAAGTCCTCTTTTTTTCAAATCCTCACACATATCTGCCGTTCTTCTGCACTGCCAAACTATTGCATTATATACCGGCTCTCCGGTTTCTTTATCCCATACTATTACTGTTTCTCTCTGGTTAGTTATGCCTATAGCGGCTATTTCTTCCAGAGGGATTCCTGTTTTGGCATTTACTTCTGTTAGTACCGCTCTCTGAGTCGCCCAGATTTCCATGGGATCATGCTCTACCCAACCGGGCTGCGGATATATCTGCTGAAATTCCCTTTGTGCTATTCCTACTATATTAGTATCTTTATCAAAAATAACTGCTCTGGAACTTGTCGTTCCCTGATCCAGAGCTATTACATAATTCTTTTCAGTTACATTCTTCATAAGATGAAACCTCCCGATTATTTTATTTTTATAAAGTTTTTGCTTTCTTCAGATATCTGTTTTAATTCTTCTGTTGATATTCCGGGAAAATTCCCTGCAACTGCTGATATTACACCTTCTACCAGCGGTGCATCTACTATATGTACTTTTTCAGGATTTTCCAGCATTTCAATAGCCATTTCCGCATTCATTATTGAACTTCCCAAGTCTACAAATATAAGTACACCTTCCCCTTTATCGGCACGTTTTACCGCATCTATTATTATCTGAGGTTCTGTTCCGTATATTTCACTGCTTGTTCCTCCGCCGTTTTCCACCGGAAAGTCAAACTGTTTCATTTCATTTGAAAAATTTATTATTTCCTCTGCTAATTTTCTATTGTGACTTACTACTACTAAACCTATCATTTTTTTCCTCCTAAATTTGATTATAAATTGTTTTTAATATGAGATAGCTTGAACATGCTCCGGGATCAATGGTTCCTATGCTTCTCTCTCCGAGATAGCTTGCTCTCCCACGTTTTGCCTGAATATCCTTTGTTGATAACATCCCTTTTTCAGCTGCCTTCAATCCTTCTGCAAAACTGTCCTTGAGATTTTTCTCATCCTGAACAGCTTTCTTAAAAGCAATATAAAATGGTTCAAGTGTATCTACCATTGTTTTATCGCCTACTGCTGAATTCCCTCTTTGTTTTATGCCTTCCACAGCTTCTTTTACAGCATATTCTATATTATCTATATCTACACTTCCTTCATTTTTATCCTTAAAAGCTTTTGCCATTTTCATAAGTGCCGTAGCATAAAGGGGCCCTGAAGCTCCGCCTACTGTTGATAAAAGTATCATTGCAGTATCATTCAAAAGCTTTGATAAATCCATATTATCTTCATTTTCCCGAAAATAATCCACTTTAGCTATTACTGCATCAAATCCTCTTTTCAGATTCAGTCCGTGATCCCCGTCTCCTATTGCCCTGTCCAGATCTGTGAGTTCTTCTTCATGAGCTACTACTATCTTGGCTATTTCATCCAATACATCAATTACTCTGTCATTTTTCAAGTATTTCACCTCAGTTCTTATATGCCGGTGTTTTGGCTATGAATTTTAGATACTTTTCCAGTTCTTCATCAAGCTTTAGCAGTGTTATTGAAAAACCGGGCATTTCAAGAGAAGTCATATAGTTTCCTACTATAGTTTCAGATATTTCTATTTTATTATTTTTCAAAATTTCAGAAACTTTTCTGTTTATTATATATAGTTCCATTAATGGCGTTGCTCCTAATCCGTTTATCAGCACTGCTGTCTTTTCATTTTCAGAAAATTTCTGCTCTGCAAGAAGCTTTTCCATCATATATTCCACATGCTCATCTGCTGTTTTGAGTTTTTCTTTGTGTATACCGGGTTCTCCGTGAATTCCGAGCCCCATTTCTATCTCATCTTCTTCAAGGTGAAAACTTTCTTTGCCGCTGGCTGGTACTATGCACGGACCCAAAGACATCCCGAGTGTTTTTACATTTTTTATTGTTTTTTCCGCTATTCTCTTTACTTCTGCGAGATCAAGCCCGTCTTCTGCCGCACCGCCGCTGATCTTATGAACCAGTACGGTTCCAGCCACACCTCTTCTTCCTATTGTATATGTGCTGTCTTCCATCGCTATATCATCATTTACTACTACTTTTTCCACTTTTATATCTTCCATGTCAGCCATATCAGCTGCCATTTCAAAATTCATTATATCCCCGCTGTAATTCTTTATTATAAGAAGTACACCTTTTTCAGACTTTACTGCTTTTATTCCTTCAAGAACCTGATCAGGTGTCGGTGATGTGAATACTTCACCTGCCACTGCCGCATCCAGCATTCCACAGCCCACATAACCCGCATGTGCAGGCTCGTGTCCGCTTCCTCCTCCGCTGACAAGGTTAACTTTATTATCTATAATTTTTCTTTTGATAATATTAAAATCCGGTACCTTTTCCAGAGTATCCGGATAGGCATCAGCTATACCCTCCAGCATTTCCCTGACAATATTCTCTGTTTTGTTGATTAATTTTTTCATGCTGCCCTCCTATAATCATTTATTTTGAAAAAAATTCATATTAAACTAAAATTTTAAAACGTTTCATTTTTCTGCATAAAAAAATTTACTGTAAAGACAGGCTGTTCTGAGATAAATATAATAATTAATCCTGTAATTGCACCATCAAAAGTCTGATTTTTTTGAGCATATACTTAATTTTAGCTTGAAGTTCAGAATTGTCAATATTAGGAAAAGATTTTTTTGTTATTTTTTTCTTCAAAAGATACTTTTTTTATAGATATTTACTTTTGTACAGCCAAAAGTATTTTTGTATATTAAAATTTTAAAAAACAGAAATTTCTTATATCTTGTAAAATATATACTTTTTCCTGATTTATTTCAGACCGTTAAACAAAAAGCGGAATTGCTTTAATACAACAACTCCGCCTCAAACTACATTTTTTCATAATAAAGAACCTTATCAAGAAAAAATCTATCAAGAAATTTCAGATCGGTATTTTTAGAATTAGAAACATTCTTTACCATTTCTTCCACTTCCTTTTTTGTATCAAAAATAAATTCATTAATTATTTCATTTCCTATTATTTTAGTACCCTCATTACCAGCTTTTTTCATTTCCAAAAGCTTGCCTGTTTCATTAAGAACTTCCTTATTTTCCGTTAGTGTAAGAAGCTTACTCAGAAGTATAGGAGGCTTTTCATGATATACCATTACCCACTTAGATGCTAATAGAGACCTTAACATATAAAAATATTTTTTTAGTTTTATTTCCTTTTTCTCTCTCAGAGTTTCAATGTCTTTGGAAGCCATGCTTAAATAGTGATAAACCAAGGCATTTTCTCTTAGATATTTATCAAAAAGCTCTGAAAACTCTGATATGCTGTTATCTCTGTTCATATAGACAATACTGGAATTCAGCCATTCTCCCAAAGGCGGATTGCTTTTTGCCAGAAGTTCAAGAGCTTTGTTCAGATCCCATCCTGCGAAGTCCAAGTCCTCATTTATCATAACTTCTAATGTGTCTTTTCTTCTGCTTATTGACATATACCATTCAAGCGGTCTCACATAAACAAAACGTACATCATAGTCACTGTCTTTAGATTCAAATCCCCAAGCTCTGCTGCCTGATTCCACAGCAAACAGGATTTTTATATTTTCTTTTTTCTCTAATGCCAGAAGCTCCTCTGTTATAAGTTCCTTTTCATTATCGCTCACTAATTATCACCAAACAGTCTGTCAAGAATAATAGAAACAGCACTTCTTACTGAAAGATGATTATACTCCGTTTTTCCTCTTATAGGATTTAATATTTTATACGACATCCCCATTATCTCGTCTGTTAATCCCCATCCTGTCCCGAAAAGGAGAAGGTAAGGATTTTCATCATTATATATTTCATTGCTTAATTCTTCATAAGATACTGAATTAGGGAAAGTTTTTGCTGAAGTTGTTATTATTCTTGGTTCTTTTCCTTCTTGTTCCCTGATTTTTTTTATACAGTCTTCTATGGAATCCATAAGTCTCGTACGCTCAAAAGCCTCATTTCTGTTTTTATTAAACGCTATACCGTCGCCTTCCTGCCAAAAACCTATGATTCTTCCTGTAAGTTCCTTTTGTGCATCAAGCGGCGTTACTATAAAATAATTTTCTATATCATAAGTACGGCATGTTCTTGATATATCGTGTATATCAAAATTGGTTACTGATGTTGCCACAATATCGTTATTTTTATTATATACAGGATAATGTACCAAACCTACATATACTTTTTCCCTCATTTTATCTCCTTCAGATTTTCTTTAAAATGTCTCCCGTTTTTCACATAATGATCTGCATTATCAAAGATATGCTTTATTTCATCTTCTGTAAGTTTTCTGATTATTTTAGCAGGCTGTCCCATAATAAGCACTCCGTCTTCATACGGCAGTTTATGTGTAACAAGGGAATTCGCTCCTATAAGGCAGTTCTTACCGACTTTTGCACCGTTTAATACTGTACTTCCCATTCCTACTATTACATTATCATCAATATCACAGCTGTGAAGAATAACATTATGACCTACAGTGACATTTTTCCCCACTCTGCATGGTATTCCAAAATCTGTGTGTATCGTAGAATTATCCTGGACATTGCTTCCCGAGCCTATGCTTATTTTTTCCAGATCCCCTCTCAAAACAGCTCCAAACCATATATTTACACCGTCTGCGAGTTCCACATCACCTATTACTGAAGCTGAATCTGCCACAAAAGTATCTTTATCCACTTTTGGCATTTTCTCTCCTAATGAATATATCATAATTCTATCTCCTTTTTATATTTTTCCCATATTGTCCGAAAATTCTCATCTTCACTTAATTTTTTCTCCAGAAGATCCGGTCTGTTTCTATATGTTTTTTTCAAAGATTCCAATAATCTGTATTCATCTATTTTTTTATGATGACCTGATGTTAATACCTCAGGTACTTCCACGTCTTCTATTACGGCTGGTTTGGTATACTGCGGAAAACCAAGCAGACCATTATAAAAAGAATCCGTTTCAAAAGATTCTTTTTTAATAACCCCGTCTTTTATACGGATTACCGAATCCATAAGACAAAGCACAGGAAGATCCCCGCTGCTTAATACAAAGTCTCCAATAGAAACTTCCAAGTCCACAAAATTATCTATTACTCTTTGATCCAGCCCCTCATATCGTCCTGATATAAGGACTACATCTTCCATCTCGGCAATCTCTCCCACTATTTTCTGGCTTGCAGGTACTCCCTGGGGAGTAACGAAAATAACAAAAGGTTTATTCGGGTTTTCATGGCTTTTCATTTTGAAATAATTCCAGTAAGGTTCCGGCTTTAATACCATACCCGCACCTCCGCCAAAAGGTGTATCGTCAACCTGTCCGTGTTTATTCCCGCTGAATTCTCTTATATTCACAATTTCATAATTCACTATTCCCATATCCACGGCTCTCTGAATAATTGTCTGATTCAGATACAGCTCAAATATTTCAGGAAATAAAGTTAATACAGTAAATTTCATTCTTTCATTCCTTCTATTAATTCTACTTCTATTTTTCCCGTTTCAAAGTCTATCTTTTTTACAAAATTATCTACCATTGGTATAAGTATTTCCCTGCTGTCACTGTTTACCACCACTAAAATATCATGGGCAGCAGTTTCCAGAGTATCCAGAACATCACCGAGATGTTCCTCTTTCTCAAAAACTTTCATCCCGAGCAGGTCATTATAATAAAAATCATCCTCTGTCTTTTCAGGCAGAAGATCTCTTCGTATTTTTATCTGATATCCGTTTAGATTTTTTGCATCATTTATATTGTTTATTTCGGAAAATTCCACTATAAGCTTCTTATTATTAATTCTTTTTATTGATTTAACAGTACAGAGCTTTTTTTCATTATTTTTCTCAAGCAGCACTTTTTCTGATATTATTACATCTGTATCCTGAAATATCGAAGTTACTTTTACTGCTCCGTTCAAATGATGAGTACCTGTTACTGTTCCAATATTTACTAATTCCATAACATCCTTTCGGTAAAATAGTTTATCCAGCTTTTTTTATTTCTATTTTTACTATTTTGTTTTCTTTTTTGGCAATTGATGAGATAAGAGTTCTTATAGAAGTAATGATTCTTCCGTTTTTACCAATTAGTTTCCCCATATTTGCCTCGTCTACTATTATTTTGATAAATATACTCTTTCCCTTCTCGTTACTTTCCAGGTGAAAAGAACTTTTGCTTTCAACCAAGTTTTCCACTAAAAAATTTACAGTGTCAAAATATCTACTCATGATCATTCTCCTTTTAATTTTTTCAATAACTCATTAGAAAGCCTTTTCAGATTTCCGTTTATGTCAGTGAAAGTATTTACTGTTTCAGCTTTGGCTTTTAGTTGTGTGAAGTTTTCATCATAAATCTCATATAAAAATTTTATTTTTATCTTTGAAAACTCAAGCAATTTTATTTTAATTTTTATTAGTTCATCATATTTTACAGAATTGAAATATTCTATATTCAGTGTTTTTACCGGGAGCATAACACCCATTTCCTCAAGTCTGCTGTATGGCAGTGTATCCCTGAAAAATTCCGTTCTTGCCACTTCCATCCACTTCAGATAATTGGAATGATATACTACACCCATTTTGTCAGTATCATAATAATAAACCCGATGTTCCACTATTTTTTCTTTCATGTTTATAATACTCCCTGCCACTCTCTTTTTTCAAGAATTTCTATTTCCACTCCGTGTTTTGTTAATTTTTCCAGAAGTAATTCCACATCATCTAAAAAAAACTCATTGGTAAGCACTTTTATCATGCCGTCTTCACTGTTCAGAGTTCTGACATTGGCCATTCCCTCATGTACCTCTACTATTTTATTTATATAATCTATATCAGATTTTCTTGTTTTTATTATATATTCCCAGCTTTTCATTATTTTTCATCCTTTAAAGCATTTATAAATTCTATAAATTCCTGTACTGAAAATTCCTCAGCTCTGGCAAGAGGCTTTTTCCCTGTTTTTTCTAATGCTGTCCCTACTTGTTCTTTATTATAACCAAGGCTTTTCATATTATTTCCCAGACTTTTTCTTTTATTGGAAAAAGCTGCTTTCAGATATTTAAAATATTCTTTTTCATCTATCTGTTTCTCATATTCCCTGTTTTTAAAAAGCTTTATTCCCAGAAAAGCAGAATCCACCTTTGGTACAGGATTAAAAAACTCTTTTTTTACGGTAAAAAGGTATTCGGCATCTCCGAAAAACTGTACTCCATGTGTCAAAAGACTGATATCACTGCTTGGACTTACGGCACTTATTCTCTCTGCTACTTCCTTCTGTACCATTACATATATCTCATCTATGGAATCTCTGTATTCTATGAGTTTCCCTATGATAGGCGATGTAATATAATACGGAATATTAGCGACTACTTTTATATTTTTCTCTTTTGATACTATCTCTGATAAATCATAATCCATAAAATCTGTATGAATTATCTCCAGATTCTCTGCTTTGGAAAATTTTTCACGCAGTATTTTTACCAGATCGTCATCTATCTCAAATGCATATACTTTTCGCGCTTTTTCTGTAAGTGTTTTTGTAAGAAAGCCCAATCCGGGTCCTATCTCAATTATAGCATCAGTTTCATCTATATCTGCATAAGAAAATATCTGTTCCAGTATCTCCTTATTTTCCAAAAAATTCTGACCGTATTTCTTTTTTGTCCTGAAATTTTTTTCTCTGGTATTATTCAACATTTTCACCCATTACTGCAATATACGGAATATTTCTGTATTCCTGTTTAAAGTCCAGACCATATCCCAGTACGAATTCATCTTCTATTTCAAAGCCTATATACTGTACATCAATATCTGCCACTCTTTTTACCTTTTTATCAAGAAGTGTGCATAAGTATACTTCTTTTGCTCCTCTTCCGCCTATTATTTTCAATACTTTTTTTAGTGTAAGACCTGAATCGATAATATCTTCCACGATAAGCACGTCTTTTCCCATTATGCTTCCTTCAAGATCTTTTAAGATCTTTACTTCCCTTGTGCTTTCAAATTCGTTTCCGTAACTTGAAATTTCCATAAAATCTATTGTTATCGGCAGTTTTATCTCCCTGATAAGATCTGCCATGAACAGAAGTGAGCCCTTCAGCAGACAGATAACTACCAGATCTTCTTCTTTTCCTTCAAAATCTCTTGTTATTTCTGCTCCTAATTCCTTTATTCTTGCGTGGAGTGTTTCACTGTCAATCAATGTTTTACTGATTCCATATTCCCAATCTTTTTTTGTCATTTGATATCTCTTCTTTCCCAATAAATTTTTTAAATTATAACACTTCTGTAGCTTTGTTGCAACCAAAAAAGTATTGAAAAATTTAATGCTTTCTGCATCTCTGCCAATTTCAAAACCGGATTTTCCCCCAATCACAGAGAATTTTTCTTTTTTTTCTCTCTATTGTCGTACTTAAATTTTTTTTATTTTCTTTTAACTATTGTATATTCAAAAACTATACTCCAGAATTATAAAATTTTTACACTAAAAAATTTCGTTTCTTTGAGTAAACAAAACCTCTTCCGGCTAATCTATAAAACTATATTAAATCTGCTGTTCAAAAATTGCCGTACTCTGACATTTCCCCATAGTTTAATTGCGTTTTTATCCCAATTATGATATCATATAAAAAAACTATAGTTAAGGGAGTAATTCATGGCTGGAAGAATCAGAATAAACTACATAAAATTTATAATTTTCGTAATTTCATTAGCTGTTATAATAATATTTGGAAGAGATGTATTCGTAAGACGTTTCTTTAATGAACAAAAATCAGAAGTTCCGAATGTAATGAATTTGGATGTAAAAGACGCGGAAAAATACCTGAAAGAAGCAGGTTTAAAGGTTAAGATAAATAGTTCAAACTCAGAAAAAGTAGGATTTAATAAAGTATTTATCCAATATCCCGAAGCGGGAAAAATCGTAAAATCTAACAGAACAATACAGATTTGGGTTAATAACGGAAAAGGAAAAGAGGTTCCAAACATAGAGAAAATGGAACTGCTTGAAGCAAAATCAATACTTCAGAACTCTGATATTCAGATAGAGAAAATTGATTATCAGCCTTCAGATGCAAAGTTCAACACTATAATCTCAGTATACCCTGCACCGGGAACAAAGCTTGATCCTAACCAGAAGATATCACTTCTTGTTTCTTCAAGAAAAATACTTGATGCTTCTGTTATGCCTAATCTTATCGGTCTTGATCTGAATGATGCACAGACGCTGCTTGTTCAGATGGGATTAAAAGCAGGAAAAATAAGCAGATCAAATGATGATACTCTGCCTGTTAATGCCATAATATCTACTAACCCGGCTCCGGGAGCCAAAATAGAAAAAGGACAGACTGTATCTATTGTTATAAATTCAGGTCCTGCACCAAGAAAAGCAGAACCTACAATTGAAGATATCATAAAACAGAACTCTGCTGATAATGTTACTAACCAGAATGTAGAAGACATTATTAATCAGACTATGGAAAAAATTGACGAGAAGAGTACAAAGCCAGCTACTCCTCCTGCCAATAACAATAACGCAAAACCAGATACTCCTGCCGGAGGAGACAGCCAGCCTAAGCCTGCACCGCAGCCTAAAAAGCCGGATAACGGTGGTTCTGCTGCTCCTGCACAGGAATAAAGACAAAACTACGGAGGTAATTTTATTAAAGGAAGAGTTATAAGGAAAATTAAGGGTTTCTACTATGTCAGTACTGATAATGATGTATACGAATGTAAACTAAGGGGAACCCTTAAAATGAAAAATAATAAACTTAACTGTATCGTCGGCGATATAGTGGAATTTGACGAAAAAGAACTGGCAATCTACAATGTCTTTGACAGAAAGAACTATCTTGACAGACCGCTTATTTCAAATATTGATTACGCAGGTATTACTTTTGCGGTTAAGTCACCGGATTTTGATTACACTAATTTTCAGAAAGTACTTTTAAATGTTTATGACAGAAATATCAGTCCCTCTGTTATCTTTACCAAAACAGACCTGATTTCAGATTCAGAATTAAAAGAATTTCTTAGTGAGTTTCATAAGGTATTTTCCGGTCTTGAGCTTGATGTTTTTCCTGTTGTTGCCATGGATAACAGCACTCTTTCAGACTTGAAAGAGTTTATCAACGGGAAGATAACAGCCTTTTCGGGGCCGAGCGGTGTTGGTAAGTCTACTCTTATTAATAATCTTCTTGATGAAGATATTTTGAGAACAGGTGATATTAGTGAAAAAACAGACAGAGGAAAACATACTACCACTGAAAGCCGTATTTTTGAACTTAATAATTCTACTTTAATAGTAGATACACCGGGATTTTCCAGTCTGGATTTCCCGAAACTAAAAGAAAAATCTGCACTTTCGTTTTTATTCCCTGATTTTCAGGAATATGTCAGTTCATGTAAGTTCAGAGACTGCACACATATAAACGAACCTGAGTGCGGTGTGAAAAATGCTTTGGAAAACAAGCAGATTCCAGAATTAAGATACGAATTTTACTTGTATTCATATAATAATATTTTTAGAGAGGTGAAAAAATGATAAAAGTTGCTCCTTCTGTTCTGGCAGCAGATTTTAGCATTCTTAAAGAAGAGCTTGTAAATTTGGAAAAGGCAGGTGCTGATTATATACATTTAGATGTTATGGATGGTAATTTTGTCCCTAATATATCTTTCGGTGCCCCTGTTATAAAAGAACTCCGAAAATGCAGCAAACTGATATTCGATGTTCATTTAATGGTAGAAATGCCCGAAAGATATATAGAGGATTTTGTTAATGCAGGTGCTGATATTATCACTGTTCATGTAGAAAGCACCAATCATCTTGACAGAACCATTGAATTAATCAAATCTTACGGTATAAAAGCCGGAGTTACACTAAATCCCGCTACTCCTGTCGAATCTTTGAAATATATTATTAATAAGGTCGATATGGTTCTGGTAATGAGTGTAAATCCCGGATTTGGCGGTCAGAGTTTTATAGAATATTCACTGGACAAAATAAGAGAAATCAGAAATATGCGTCCTGATGTTGATATACAAGTCGACGGAGGCATCACAGACATTACTGCAAAAAGAGTAGTAGAAGCAGGAGCCAATATCTTAGTTGCCGGTTCTTATGTATTTAACGGCGATTATAAAGAAAAAATTGACTCTCTCAGAGGAGGTAAGTAATTATGTACGAAAATATAGAAGTTTTACTGGATGAGTTCTATAAAACTTATTATAAAATAGAGGAAATTAATCTGAATCAGGTAATAAAGTGCCTGACTACCACAGAACTTCACGTTATAGAAGCTATAGGAGACCAGCTTCTTACCATGAACGAGCTGTCGGAAAAACTTGGAATTACTATGGGTACAGCATCTGTAGCCATAAATAAACTATCAGAAAAGAACTTTATTGAAAGAGAAAGAAGCGATGATGACAGAAGAAAGGTATTTGTAAAACTTTCTAAAAAAGGACTTCTCGCATACAAATATCATAACAGCTTTCACAGTAACATCCTTGAAAAAGTTACCAGTGAAATCTCAAAAAGTAAAATGGAGACTTTTATAGAAGTTTTTGAAACTATTGTGAGAAATCTAAATAAAGTAAAAAAAGATATTCAGCCTGAATCTATCCTGAATTTTGAAAAAGGAGACGTAATACAGGTTTCAAATATAAAAGGAAGCCCTGCAATAAAAAAATACCTGAATGAAAAAGGTATTAACATAAAATCATTAATTAAAATCAATGATAAAAACAAACATATTTTATCACTTCTGGTAGATGGTGATGAAAAGATAATAAACATAGAAGATGCAGCTGATATAATGGTTATCAGAAACTATATCTAATACTAATTCAGCTCTATATATTGACCAGAATGAATATTCTGGCTTTGGAAAATTATTAAATCAAATTTTTAACTAGTATCGGAGACAATATGATCTACATTGACGGAATAGGAATGAAATTCCTCGTAAACGAGATTAAAAATGAAATATTAAATTATAGAGTGAGTAAGATTTATCAGTATGATAAGTCTTCTCTCTCTTTATTTTTTGGCAGACAAAACCTTACCTTTATAATCAATAATAAAAATACTATTTTTTATCTGAAAGACACTAAAGATGACAATACAGACTTTCAGTCAAAGTTTCTTCTGAATCTGAAAAAGACTCTTCTAAATTCAAAACTTATTAACATTACACAAAGCGGTTTTGACAGAATAATATATTTTCAGTTTGAAAAACTGAACCAGTTTGGTAATCTGGAAAAATTTGATCTTATTTTTGAAATAATGGGAAAACACAGCAATCTTTTTCTTACTGAAAAAAATAAAATTATTTCTTCTATATTCACAGCTTCACTGGATGAGGGAAACAGGGTTATCTTCCCGGGAAGCATGTATACTCCCCCGTTTGAAAAAACTAAACTGTCTCCTATGCAGCTTACTTCTGATGACTTCCCTTTTACTTCAGGTGACGATTTTTTAGCAGCTGTGGAAGGTAGCGGGAAAATATTTGCCAATGAAGTTTATAATAACTATAATAAATTCTCGGAATATCTAAAAAACTATCTTCCTGTTATATATAAACAGGAAAAAGGACGTACACTCACTTATAATGTATTTTCGGAATTCTCTGCATTTGAATACGACACTTACTCTACTATTAACGAGTCTCTGAATATTTACCTGAATGTGAGTTTTAAATCCTCATTTTTTAACAGTAAAAAAAATAATATTATAAAATTTATTGACACCCATCTTGTAAAAAATAGAAAGATAATACAAAATATAAAAAAAGACCTTGATAAAAATTCAAATTATCAAAAATACAGAAATATTGGCGATATACTTGCTGCAAATATGCATTTACTCAGACATGACATAAAAGAAATAGCATTATTTGATTTCTATAACGAAAAAGAGATCACAATTAAGCTTGACCCCTCTCTTTCACCAAATGAAAATCTGAATTTTTACTATAATAAATATAACAAAGCTAAAAGAACCATAGAAAATCTCAATGAAAGACTTCCCAAGATTGAGGAAGAAGTAGATTATCTTGAGGAAATAAAAGTCTTTGTTAATAACGAAACTGATATTATAGGACTGGAAGAACTGGAAAATGAACTGAATATTAAACAAAAACGCAAAATCAAACTCAACAAAAAAATTAAAAGAGAAATTTTGAGTTATCAGTTTGAAGATTTCACAATACTTGTGGGAAGAAACAGCCGTGAAAATGAAGAAATCAGCTTTACAAAAGGTAACAGCAATGATATCTGGCTTCATATAAAAGATCTTCCCGGCAGTCATGTTCTTATTCTCAGAGAAAACAGGGAGGTTCCTGATTCTGTGCTGCTGTATGCTGCTAATCTTGCAGGCCTTTATTCTAAATCCGGTATTGGTGATAAAGTCACAATAGATTACTGTGAAAAACGCTTTGTAAAAAAGATAAAGAAAAGCAAGCCGGGAAATGTAACTTATATTAATTATAAAAGCACTGATGTTGTTATAAAAAATATACAGACATAATAAAACAGGAGTCCTTTTTGCTCCTGTTTTTCTATACGAAATATCTGATACATAAAAACCGTTGACGCTCTCATTCTATTTAAAAATCAAACTGATATCCTAGTGAAAGTTTCAATTTTTGATTTTTAAATTTTATATCTTCGTCTTTATATGTTACGTTTAATCCTCCCGGTGTATCACTGACACTTGTATATCTCTTTCCGTCAGCCTTAAAATCATTTATTTCATATGTAAGATCTACAATGAAATTTTTATACTCCACTCCTGTTCCGAAAGCATAGTAAAAACTATCCTTAGCACTGTAATCGTAAGCCTTGAAAGTTTTATTTACGTCATGCAGTGTTTTTTTAGCTTCCATATCACCGGAATTAAATGAATACCCTAAATTTATTTTTACATAAGGAGTAAAATCCGTTCTGTTTCTAAAAACATATCTTGCAGTAGCATATAAAGGAATAGAATCCAGATCATCACTGCTGTATTTTATTGTACTGTTATCAGCAGAACTGTACTTATCTCCCGGAGTTTTGTCACTGTTAAAATTATACTCCAGTCCTGCACCTATCTGTATATTTTCATATATTTCCCTTCTATACTCAGCTCCCAGATTAAAACCATTCTTGAATTTTAATTTATCGTACCCGTTGCTGTCTTTCTGCTCGATTTTTTTATAAACGTCATACCCGCCTCTTACTTCTACTGTGTTATTTTCAGCAAACACAGAAAAAGCGAGAACTAATCCAATTAATAATACATATTTTTTTCTCATTTTATTCCTCCAATCTCTGGCTATATATTTTAGTATGTTAAAATAAATAAGAGCGTCATAATTTCTACGTAAAATATACTTATAAAATGATATAAAATTATTACTTTCAGGAATCTGGAATTTGAAAAAGAAATGAAAAAAACTGTTTACAGAATAGAAAAAAAATACATTTTGATTATATAAGATAAGAGTGTTTGACTGGAAATAAAAGATATTTTGAATTTTGATATGAATAAGATTTAGATATTAAAAAATTATCTGATTATTGCAACTATAACATATTTAAATCTTTTTTTCAAGTAAAAAAGCAAATAAAAAAGGAAGCATAAAAACTTCCTTTTTCAAATTTATTTTCCCATTATCATTAATCCTATTTGAGCTATTGTAGCACTTCCAATATATGTTCCTATGAAAACTGCCACTGCTACTATTAATATTTTCCATGAAGTCTGTTTTAATTCCGACATACGGTTTACCACTGATATTCCTGCATATGTCAGTATAGGAGTAGTTATAGCAAGCAGATCCACTGAGTTAATAGACTTGATTATCAGTGATGAAAACGGCATTCCCGGAAGACAAAATATTATTGAAAATATAGATACCCATCCAAGAATAGGAAATCTGTTTAATCCCGGAACCTTTTTCAGTATCATTGAAACTAAAAGTCCAATCATAGAAATAGCCCACAATGCTGCCAGACCGTATACTGTATATTTATTTAAAACCAGCTTTGGACCGGGATGAAATATATATTTTATTGTTGTTCCAAAAAGTACTGACACCACACTTAACAGAAGGATGCCCCCGTATTTTGCAAATTGTTTTACTTCTTTCATCATATCATCTGTCATTTTTTATCACCTCTTGTTAATAACTTATACATAAAGCTCTGTAACGGAGCTGCTAAAAATAACATTGAATATGTACCTAAGAAGCTTGTTAACAGGTTACTTGCACTGGCATATGCCGTTATCTGTTCTCCCAGTTCAGGAAAATGCGAAGTCAGTGCTGATGACGAAGCCGCCATCATACTTCCCGAACCTACTCCCGAAGCCATGGCAAGTGCCTGAGGATCATATCCCACATAACTTAACAGCGGTGCAAAGAAGCTGAAAAACAGCGCTCCGAATAATGTTCCTATTATGTAAAGAGACAGTACTCCACGTCCTTCCGGCGAATCAAGAGTATATCTTTCAGATATATAAGCTAGTTCCCCTTCTCTTCCAAGACCAAGCGTACATCCTATAGCTTCTCGTCTAAGCCCTAAAAGAATAGCTATTGGAAGTCCCAGTATTACCGTTCCGAGATTTCCTAATTCCTGAAATATAAAAATAGGTCCTTTGCTGACTATATCTTTTAACTGCGGCGCTATTGTGGCACCGTATCTCGCCATTAGCGGAAGCATGATTATAATCAGATATTTTCCCGCAAAATTTACATTTTCTTTTGTGTAAATCTTTGCTATAATTCCTTTTCTCAATGGTTTCAAACCCAAAAGCATTGTAAATAAAATTGCAAATGCCAGCGGCAGTATAGTCAGAGCCAGCTTCCCTCCGATAGGAATAATCTGAATTCCTATTATTTCGGCAATAGCAATTATTATAAATGCAAAAATCACCATATAAATATAAGTTTTCTTCATTATACTTTTCTTTCCTCCTAAATTTCTTTTATATATTATTTTCCAATAATGGAATTTATACACTCTTCATATTCTTTAAAACTCTTTTTGTATAACTTTGACTTGTCTATTTTTCCGCTCATATATTCCAGAGACTTTGCTACAAATTTTGGAAATATTTCGTATATCATTTCCGGATCTTCATCCTTGAAATCATCACCGTGTATTGTACCGGCAAACCCGCTGTAACCTATCTGTATACAAGGCATTATATAAGAAAGATCTCCTATATCTCCTGCAGCACTGATAAACTTATTATTCCACAAAGTCTTTATTTCACTCTGCTCATCAAAGGCTTCTACTACAAACTGTCCTATATAACGATCCTGTACAAACGGCAGATAACCCATCTGTGTCTCTGATTCTACTTCACCGTCAAGACATATTGCACTCCCCTTTGCTGCTTTATCTATTCTGTCGGCTACTATTTTCATATAATCCACAGTCTTTGTCCTTAAATCTGTCCCGACTTTTATGAAATTAGGTATTACATTCGTAGACATATCGGAATTCATCACAATTGGATTCATTCTCACATGTTCAGTATCTTTCAGCTGCTGTCTCATAAGTCCCAGAGCTACCTGAAATATATTAGACATACTATATGCATTTTTCCCGGAAAAAGGATCAAAACCTGCATGTGATGCACTTCCTCTAAAAGTATATTTTTTATAAAGAAAACCGGCAAGATCACAGTTTATTTCAGAAGTTCTTTCTGTAAATGATCCTCCTATTGCGTGAACACAAACACCTATATCTATATCATCGAAAATACCCAGTCTCATTGCCTCGGGTTTTCCGCCGTAATAGCTTATTACGCCGTCTTTCTGAAGCTTTTCCCTGTAAGCAAGATCCAGATACTCTTCTGCGGGTATAAATATAAAGGTTAGCGTATAATCCAGTTTTTCATATGCTTTTGTTGTATAAAAATAATTATATAATGCCAGTGTTATTGCTACCTGTGTATGATGTCCACAGTTATGTGCTGCTCCGCTCTCATTATCGGAACACCAGTGTGAAGGTGCATACACTGCATCTAATTCTCCTACAAAGGCCAGATTGATATTCTTCCCGCTTCCAAGGCTGGTTTTTATCCCGGTGGTACTAAAGAATTCCATTTCTATTTCCGGATTTACTTTTTTCAGAAATTCGATAACTGTTTCTTTAGTCTTAAACTCTTTGTAGCCTAGTTCAGGGTTCTTAAATATCTTCTCACCCAAATCTTTTATCTCTTGATATTGGTTCTTAAAAAACATAATTGATTCTCCTTTCTCCTACAATTATTATACATAACTTTTTTTAAAATTAAAACCCTTTGCTGATATATTTTATATATCTAATTACTTCTTCTTCTAATATATTAAGCCTGATAAAAAAATAACAGCATAAATAATATGCTGTTCAATGCTCTTTTTGTGTATTCCTATGATATTTGTACAGAAAACGGAATAAACACGGCAGAGTTATAAGTTATAAAAACACCCAAACAAACAGAATGGGTGCAAAAAATTAATCTCTTATAGTTGCTAATAATTCTCCTAAAGTTTCTACTGCCTGGTCAGCGTCAGCTCCTTCAGCTGTTACTGTTACTTCTGATCCGTTTTTAATTCCGATAGATAATAACTTTAACAGAGATTTCCCATTCACTTTTTTTCCGTCATGTTCTACAAAAACATCACTTTCAAATTCTTTTGCTTTAGATACAAAAATTCCACCTGGTCTTGTATGTAATCCTGTAGGATTAGTAATAGTTACTGTTTTACTTGCCATATTCTCCTCCTTGAGCTTTTTTATATCTAAGATTTTACAATATAAATTTTACTTTGTCAATATTAATGTGTCTGCTTATATACTGTTAAAAAGATGATAATTAAAAAAAAATTTACTTAACCTCTAAAATTTTGTGATTTTTTTGTCATAATATTAAATTCATATTTTTTATTTTTAGATTAATTTATATTAAATTCTACATTTTCATATAAACAGTTAAATGATTGCACTATATAAACTGTAAAATAAAAAATATAAATTTTAAATTAAAAAATATATAATATTATATATTTTTTAAAATTAATAATTAAAACATTATTTTTAATTATTATAAGTGTAAAAATTAAAAAATTAATAGTTAAAAATTCTTTATATCACCTGATTTTCAGGGTTTGAATAAAAAAAACCTGCCACAAATGTGTAACAGGTTAAATTATTTTATCTTTTTTATATTTATAATACTTTTTTTTGAAATTACATGTTTATTTTTTGCTATTTTCCAAAACTGCACTTATCCATCCGAAAAATAAAGGATGCGGCTTATCCGGCCTGCTTTTGAATTCCGGGTGATACTGTGAAGCCACGAAGAACGGATGATTATCTAATTCCACTACTTCTACGTATTTTCCGTCAGGTGATGTCCCTGTAATTCTCATTCCTGCTTTTTCAAATTCATCTCTGTATTTATTGTTAAATTCATATCTGTGTCTGTGTCTCTCATTTATTAATTCAGAATTATACAATGAATATGCTTTGCTTCCTTCTTTTAATTTACAAGGATAAGTTCCCAGTCTCATTGTCCCGCCCAGATCCACTATATCTTCCTGTTCTTCCATAAGACTTATTATAGGGTAATCAGTATTAGCATCGAATTCTGTGGAAGTGGCATTTACATGACCAAGGACATTTTTAGCGAATTCTATACATGCTGTCTGCATTCCAAGGCATATCCCCAAATATGGAATCTTATTTTCCCTTGCATATTTTATGGCATTTAGTTTACCTTCCACTCCTCTGTCGCCAAAGCCTCCCGGAACAAGTATTCCTTCATACTGCGACAAAATCGACGGATCATAATCTTCTGACTGGATATAATCTATTTTTACCTTGGTATCCTGATTATAACCGGCATGCTCTATAGCTTCATGTATACTTATATATGCATCTTTTAATTCTACATATTTCCCTACTACGGCTACTTTTGCACATTTCTTCGGGTTCTTATATTTTTCCACCATAGTTTTCCATTTTACCAAATCAGGCTTTTTATTTTCAAGTTTCAAATATTTACATGCTACATCTGCCAGACCTAACTTTTCCATTGTAAGCGGTATTTCATATAAAACATCTGCATCATTTGCCTCTATTACTGCTTCTTCATCTATGTCGCAGAATAAAGATATTTTTTTCTTAATATTCTCATCTACAGGATGTTCACTTCTTACTACTATTATATCAGGTGATATTCCAAGACTTCTTAATACTTTTACACTATGCTGCGTAGGCTTCGTTTTCAACTCTCCTGCTGCTTTTATGTAAGGAAGCAGAGTAACATGGATATAAATTACATTGTCTCTTCCGGCATCCTTTTTGAACTGTCTTATTGCTTCTATGAAAGTATCGCCCTCTATATCCCCGATTGTGCCTCCTATTTCTGTAATTACTATGTCAGAGTCATTAGCACATGATACTTTTCTTATATAGTCTTTTATTTCATCTGTTACATGGGGAACGAACTGAACTGTAGCACCAAGATACTCCCCTTTTCTTTCTTTGTTTAAAATAGTAGACATAAGTCTTCCTGTAGTCAGACTGTTATATTTGGTAAGCTCCTCATCTATAAATCTCTCATAATGCCCCAAATCCAAGTCTGTTTCCGCACCATCTTCTGTTACAAAAACCTCACCATGCTGATACGGGCTCATTGTTCCAGGATCGACGTTTACATAAGGATCGAATTTTTGTATTGTTACTTTGTATCCTCTCTCTTTTAACAATCTTCCCAATGATGATGCAGTAATTCCTTTCCCTAAAGACGAAACTACTCCTCCGGTAACAAAAACGTACTTTTTCTCCACTTGAAACCATTCCTTTCCAATTTGATAGTATGTATTCTTTTTATTTTTCACAAATAAAAAAGACGAAAAAAAAAAAATTAACTTTAATTTCGTCAGTTTTTTGAATTTATATAGAATTTTTTCTACTTTGTTATTATTAAGTATAATAAAAAAAATAGATTTTGTCAATAATTTTATAAAATTTTTGATTTTAGTTTTTCTATATCTGCATCTTGTATATACTTCACTATATTCCCGTAAATACTCTCATGGTGTCCGTATTTATCTTCTCTCAGCTCTTTTATAGCCTCTTCTTTAGTATAATCTTCGAATATTATTCTGTACATAGCGACAACTACCCCGGTTCTGTCACTTCCATGCCAGCAGTGTATCAAAACAGGCCCGTCAGAATTTTTTATCATAGTAAGGATTTCAATTATATCCTCATCTTTTATCTTACCGGCATTCATTTTTACTCTTTCCACCTTTAGGCTGGTATTCTTTGCTTCATAATTGTCAGAATGGTCTCTTCTGAGATTTATTACTGTTTTTATTCCTATTATATCCATTAATTCCATGTCTTTTTTATTAGGCTGTGCTGACCTGTACAATCCGTCGCTTACTTTATAAAAATTCCTTATATTATCAGCCAGTATTTCCTCTTCTATGGAATTTATTTCGGCAAAGCTGATACTTTGTATCAAAAATAGAAATAATAGGAAGACCTTCACATAATTTTCCATAATATCCTGCTTTCCGTATAGTTTAATTTCTATTATTATATCATAAAAATTCTATTTTTAGCTTAATATTAAAAAAATATATCAAATATTTATCTTATCTTAATTTTTTTATTTATAAAAGAAAAAGCCGCATAAGCAGCTTAATTCCCTGATTCTATAACATAAATTTTATTACTCGCCTTTTTTATAAGCACCTTCAGAACCAAATACTGTTTTTATTTTTTCTTTATAGAATTCTTTCATGTAATTTTTCCCTGGTTCAAGATATTTTCTTGGGTCGAATTCTTTAGGATTTTTAGCAAGTGCTTCTCTTATTCCTGCTGTAAAAGCCAGTCTTCCGTCTGTATCAACGTTAATTTTAGCAACAGCTGATTTTGATGCAAGTCTTAATTGTTCATCAGGTATACCAATAGCATCTGCTAACTCTCCTCCGTACTGTTTCATTAAATCAACAAATTGTTTAGGTACAGATGAAGAACCGTGTAATACTATAGGGAATCCAGGTATTCTTTTTTCTATTTCTTCAAGAATATCCAGTCTTATTTTAGGATTATCCCCTGGTTTGAACTTATGTGCTCCGTGAGAAGTTCCTATTGCTATAGCTAATGAATCTACTCCTGTTCTTTTTACGAAGTCTTCTACTTCATCAGGCTGTGTATATATATGTGCGTCTGCTACTACATCATCTTCCACTCCTGCAAGTACTCCAAGCTCTGCTTCTACTGTTACATCATTCTGATGTGCAAACTCTGCTACTTTTTTAGATTCTTCTATGTTTTCCTCGTAAGCGTGATGAGAACCGTCTATCATTACAGAACTGAATCCGTATTCAATACAGTCTTTACAAGTTTCAAAATCAGGACCATGATCAAGGTGAAGAGCGATTGGTATGTCAGATCCTTTTGCTCTTGCATAAGCTACTGCTGCCTGTGCTAAAAAAGGAACCATTTCTTTTCCTATGTAATTTCTTGCTCCCTTTGATACTTGTAAGATAACAGGTGATCCTGTTTCCACACATGCTTCAATTATCCCCTGAACCTGCTCTAAGTTGTTAAAGTTAAACGCAGGAACAGAATATCCCTCTTTGTTAGCTTTTGCAAACATTTCTTTTGTATTGCTTAAACCTAAATCTTTGAAATGATACTTCATTTTAATACCTCCTAAAATATGTTCACCTATATAATAACAAATTTATACCTTAAAATCAACATTCTTGAATAACTTTGACCTTTGTCAAAACATTTCTAAACTCTGTATTTAATGCCAATTACCCTGTTTTAAAACATTTCGTACAAAAAATTAAATAAAAAAAACCAATTCTGACTAAAATAAATTCAGAACCGGCTTTTTATATTATTTTATTTCCACTTTTTTTACTTCATCTCCTGAATAACTATCGAAAAAATAAAGTTTCTTTGTTTTTGTATTATATTCAAATTCAGGCATACCTGCTGCATACGGTGCCACAGCATAATTCAGGTAGATTATCCCGATTGTATCTTTGCCTGACTGATAAACCACGGCACTGTCAGTTAATTCCTTTACTGTATATTCATCCTCAAAAAATATCCCTTCCGGATTATCAATAATATATTTTTGTATTTTATTAAATACAGCTTTATTATTAGTCTTTAATGTCTCAGTAATAAGTTTTCCCGTTTTTCTGTCTACAAGCAAAGAAGTTACCCAGCCGCCGCCGTGTGCTCCGCCTGTATACTGATATCCGTTTATTGTAAAAGATATTACATTATTATCTGCATAAATCATATCCGGCCCTATTGACAGTTCATAATGCTCACATCTTTCAGGATCGTCACTACAAATTTCCTTCTCGTCTTTTGTTATTGCATCTATGTCTATTATTCTGTTTATTTCATCATTGACAGCTTTGAATTTCACATTATCAGTAAATGACGGTTTTATTATTTCGAAATTTTTGTTTCCGTTAATATAGACAGTTTCCGTTTTCATTTCAGGAACTTTTACTTCAGTTTTTGCCATCAGGCACATACTTGAAAAAATCATTAAAAATAATACATACTTAAATATTTTCATTTTACTCCATCCTTTAGTTTTTATTTTTTATCAAATAAACTCTCTTTAAGATATTCTGTTTAAAATTATCTAATTAAGGGTGTAAAAAATAATTTTCTGCTGATTATTTCCCGTTATTTTTTATCTCAGTAATACCGCCCATATAAGGCACTAAAACCTCAGGTATTTCTATACTTCCGTCTTCTCTCTGATAATTTTCCATAATTGCAAGAAGTGTTCTTCCCACTGCCAGCCCTGATCCATTTAATGTGTGAACGAAGTAACTCTTTTTGTCAGCATCTGATCTATACTTTATCATGGCTCTTCTTGCCTGAAAATCCTCTGTATTTGAGCAAGAAGATATCTCTCTGTATTTATTCTGGCTTGGAATCCATACTTCCACATCATAAGTTTTTGAAGCTCCGAATCCTATATCTCCGCTGCACAGAGCAAGTACTCTGTAAGGAATATTTAGTCTCTGCAATATTGTTTCCGCATTATTTACCATCTTTTCAAGTTCATTATATGAATTATCAGGATGAACTATTTTCACCATTTCTACTTTATTAAACTGGTGTTGTCTAAGTATACCCTTTATATCCTTACCGTGTGATCCTGCTTCTCTTCTAAAGCATGCAGTAAATCCGCAGTAATACTTAGGAAGTTCACTTTCCGCAAGAATTTCATCTTTATGAAGATTAGTCAGAGTAACCTCTGCTGTAGGTATCAAGAACATATCATCAGTAGTCTTATATGCATCATCCTCAAATTTCGGAAGCTGACCGGTCCCTATCATTATTTCCCTTTTTACCAGCTGAGGAGTAAGCATCTCTTCGTATCCGTGTTCACTTGTATGAAGATCAAGCATAAAATTAATAAGGGCTCTTTCCAGTTTCGCAGCAAGTCCTTTATATACTGTAAATCTTGATCCTGAAAGCTTTGCTCCTCTTTCAAAATCCAGAATTCCCAGTTCTGCACCTAATTCTTCATGCGGCTTTGGTTCAAAATCAAATTTTTTCGGCTCTCCCCATTTTCTTACTTCTACGTTATCATCTTCTGAAGTACCTACCGGCACACTTTCATGAAGCTTATTAGGGATTGTCAGCAGGAGATAATTCTGCTCTTCCTCTATTTTTGTTATTTTTTCATCAAGTTCTTTTATTTTTTCACTTACTTTCCCCATATTTGCCAGAAGCTCGTCTGCATTCTGTCCTTCTCTTTTATACTTTCCTATTAAAGCACTCTGATCATTTTTCTCTTTTTTTAATGTCTCGGCTTCCTGTAACAATTCACGTCTTGCTTCATCAGTTTTCAAAAGCCCGTCCAGATCAAAATTACTATTTCTGTTTTTCAGACTTTCCCTTATTACTTCAGTATTTTCTCTAATAAATTTCATATCTATCATATTTCTTTCTCCTATCATCTATATAATTTATTACTGTATATATACTCCTCCACAGACTTGGGAACAAGTCCGAAGATGGATTCATTATTTTCCACTTTCTCTCTTATAAGTGTTGAAGATATATCCAGATAAGGTGCTTCTATTAATTCCATATTCTCTGTTATTTTCACCCTGTGTCCGCGTCTGGAATATACAAGTACCTTTGCATTATTCAGTATTTCTTTATAATCTTTCCATGTGTGAAATGTTTCAGCGGAATCCCCGCCTATTATTTCATAAAATTCATTTCCCGGATATTGCTTCTTTAATTTTAATAAAGTATCCAGTGTATAAGAAATTATTTTATCATCAATTTCCACTCTGGATATCTCATACTTTTTTTTATTTCCTAATGCCAGTTTCAGCATATTATATCTGTGTTCAGAATCTTCCAGATCGCTTATTTCCTTATGATACGGCTTATACAGCGGAACCCAGATTATTTTATCGAGTTTTACCTTATCCAGTATCCATTCTGCTACTTTCAGATGACCGTTATGCACAGGATTAAAGCTTCCTCCATAGATGCCTATTTTCATAAATATCCCTCTTTTTTCAAATATGTATATATTCTGTCTTTTTCAGGACTTAAAGATGCACCCGGAGCTGATTCCATGCTTTTCATTTTGTATTTTTCATATTTTTTCATATAAATATCGTAATACAGCTTATCTGCCCGGTATTTACCAAAGTAATTCATATATTCCGCAGAGTCGTGTCTTATATATTCCAGCTCGGAACTTGAGAAATAATTCAGAAGATTTTTCATAAATTCAATATTATATGATGCTTTTTCACATAACACTTCAAATAAGAAAACCTTAGTCAGCTTATTCACATCTGATGATATAAAGGCATATCTGTATACTATTTCCAGAAACAATTCCCTGTCTCTCAAAAAAAGTTCATTTCCGAGTCTTACAGTATGAACTCCGTCTTTATTCATTAATGCACGCCAAAATTTATCGCTTAATTCAGGAATACTGTATTTTGATAATCTGTCGATTTTTTTTATTTTATCTTTAAAGCACTTTCCTAGTTCATTATTTATAAGATCAAAAACAGTGCTGTCTTTTGTTTCATAATAAATGAAAGAAAGCTCAAGTACCCAGGACGGTTCTTTTTCACAGATTTCCAGCTCCTGATTTATTTTAAAATATTTTCTTTTATCAAAATTCCCCTGATATTTTTCTATAAATTCATGAAAATTTTCAGGAAGATTTTCCATTATAATGTTCATTGTCCCTCCGTATCACAGTATATTAAAACTTATTTTTAAAATCAAAAGATTTTCAATATTTTTATTTATTTTTACTATATCTTTTTCTGTGGTAATAACAAAGTCATAATCCTTTGCTTCTCTTATAATTTCATCTATTTCCACATCAGAATACACATGATGATCTGAAAATTTTATTTCATCCAGCTTTCCTGTTCCCAGTTTTAATACTGACTTCTTAAAATTTTCAGGACTGGCAATAGAAGAAAATAAAAGGACTTTTTTATCTTTCACTACACTAAAGTCAAACTTCTCAAGCTTTTGACTGTAAAAGTAATCTTCTTTATGCTCAGCAAGAAATAAAGGCTTATTATACTTTTCAAGTTTCTTTATTATAGGTTCTGCTGCCTGTACTCCTGTATAATTTACTTTTGTAATTATTATTTCATCTGCCCTTTTTATTCCCGCAAGGCTTTCACGCAGTCTTCCTTTGGGAAGGAGATGGTTTCCCCCGAAGGGATTAGTTGCATCAATCAAAAGGATATTTTTATCTCTGAAAAGTTTTCTGTGCTGATATCCGTCATCTAATATTATAACATCTATATTATATTTTTCTTTGAGAAGTTTTGCGCCTGAATAACGGTCTTTTGCCACTGCAACGGGAATTTCCAGATTTAGTGCATGAAGATAAGTTTCATCCCCGGCTTCAAGTGCTGTTGCAAAAATTTCTTTTTCATCCCTTACAATCATAGGATCTTCTTTTCTTTTTCCGTTATATCCTCTGCTTAATACAGCTACTTTTTTGTTTTCTTTAAGCATTTTTTTGGCAAAATACTGTACAGCAGGTGTTTTTCCTGTTCCTCCTGCTGTTATATTACCTATACATATTATTTTAGTTCCTTCTACTCTTTTTGCCTTTAAAATATTAAAATCATAAAGTCTATTTCTGATACCTGTTATCAGACCGTAAATTAACGATAAAAAATACATAAGTACCACCATTCCCGGAATTTTATTCCTCATTTTCCATAAGTTCCTCGTAATATTCAGTCAGACGCCTGAATCTGTTTCTGATCCCTGATTTTGAGATATTCGTAAGATCAGCCAGTTCCTGAAGAGACATATCAGGATTTTCAATTCTCATTCTTGCTGTTTCCTGCAATACATCCGAAAGTGTGTTCAAACCTGCCACTTCATCTATTTTCTCTATCATTCTAAGCTGTTTTTCCGAAGTGGAGATTTTCCTTGTCTCATTGGCTATTTCCCAGTTCAGATTTCTGTTTACTTTATTTCTTATCTCTTTATTTATAATTGTGTCCTCATATTTAAAAAAAGTCGACACGGCATTTATTATAATTAATATATCAAGTATGTCTTCCGAATTTCTTATATAAACCAGATTTTTATTTTTTTTATCAGCCTGAAAGACCCTTTTTCCTATTTTTTTAAATAAGTAATATAAAAAAGTAGCTGCATCTTCAGTATCTATAAAAAAATCCAGAGCATAACCTTTTTCCGGAGATTTTATATAACCGCAGCTCAAAAAATATCCTTTGATTAATCCTTTGAATATATTTTCATCTTTTGATGAATCAAGATTTTTGAATTCAAAAATACTTTTCAAAAATTCAATATACCCGTTTTGAAAAGGTATTATTACCTCGTATACCTTATGAATCCCCAGCTTCTTACTGGTAAGATATTTCAGCTGAATAGTAAGTCCGGCAGCTTTTTTCATATTAGAATAAACCCGTTTTGCCAAAGCTATATTTTCAGTACTTAATCTTATCTCATTTTCTTTTATGGAATTCTTTGCCATAAATATTCCCAAAAGTTCTGCCAGATTTTCATTATTATTTTCATTTGGTACATTAAAAAGTTCACTTTTTACATTTGCAGAATATGACATTTTTACTCCCAGAAAGTTATATTAGTACCGTGTTTTTTTCATTCCTGTATGTATAAACAGCTGTTTTATCATTGGCTTTACTGTAAAAACACTGATAATTACCGCATAAAGAAATTTTTTTAATAATATTTCGCAAGTACACTATCCAGATAATCCAGATTATACAATGTTTTTATTTCTGAATATTCAAAATAATGGAATACCTTTTTTGCTGACAGGAATAAATATCCGTCATCCAGCTTTACTATTCTGTAGAAATCTTCATATTTCAACGCACCGCCGCCATCCTCAGAGTCAAACTCCACTCTGTCAAGATAAAACTTTATTCTTAAAGTAAGACCAAGAAGATTATTTGGTATTGATTTAATAATTTTGCTGGAACGTCTCAGTATTTTCATTCTGAATGTGATAAAACAAAAGATCAGATACACTATCACTATTACTATACATGCTGCGATATAATATTTTCCTTTAAGATACTTATACTTATCCACATTTGTAAAATAGTAAGCTCCTGCAAGTGCCGCTATTAACACTACCAGAAATAACGAAGTCAGAAACTCGTAGCTTCTCATGTATACAAATTTGAAACCTCTTCTTAATTTATACTTATTCAAATGATATTCCGGAATCTCGGCTATTACTCTATTTCTATCCATTTCGATTTCTCCCTTTATTAGAATCTTTTTCCTAATTGTAATATTTATGCCAAAACTTATGCTCCATATAATTAAACAACTGTATTTTGTGATGGCTGCTATATTAAGATGATATAAATTTTTTTATTTGTCATTCAATTTTTTGATTTTTTATTTCTTTTCTCTATTTTATCAGAAATTAAAAATATTTTATACAGGAAATTTTATTTTTGATCTAATGTTTTTTCATTGCTGCCGTTTATAGGTATTTTTTCCCCTAAATATTTTGGTTTTCTGTTAAACATAACATCAAAAAAAGCTTTTACCCGTGATATCTTATCCCTTCCTTTGTTATAGTAAGATTCATACCATCCTTCAGGATTAGAAATTACCCCGTATGCATTCATCCCTTTTTTTCTGGCAATGTATACAGATCTTGGCAGATGAAATTTTTGTGTTATGATAATTACATCATCTATTTCAAATATTTCCCTTGCCCTTACCATAGAACTGTACGTATCAAAGCCTGCATGATCCAGAAAAATATCCTCAATAGGTATCCCTTTTTTCACAAGATAATTTTTCATTGAATTTACCTCGTCATAATTTTTCTGTCCGTGATCTCCTGAAACAAGAATTCTTTTTATCTTCCCTGACCTGTACAGTTCTATTGTTTTATCAAGCCTCTGCCTTACCACTCCCGAAGGGTTTCCGTTATCAAAAACCATTGATCCCAAAACCAGACCGGTGTAAGCTTTCGGAACCCCTTCTACATTTGAAAATATATATTTTTTTGTACTGTATTGTATGTATATATTTATAAACACTGCTCCTATAAAGAGAACCAGCAGTATTTTAAATATCAAAATCACTTTTTTCATTTCTCCCCTTTCATTATTAGTCCACTCTTGTTAATTTTGCCCTTACTTTTCTCCCCAGAACCAGAGGTACAGTTTCCACCTCTACGTTGCTTGTATCCAGACCAAACCATTTGGCCGGCGTTACTGTATATTTTTTTACAAATAGTTTCAAATTCATTATTAATTCCTGAAACTTAGGAAGTTCCCCCTCATTTGACAGGGATTCCTGTATTATTACAAATTTAAAATCTCCTACCTGATTACCCGATTCTGAAAAATAACCTTTCTGATATGAATTCAGTTCCCCTGTACTCAGAAGATCATTAACTACCTGACGCAGGAATATATTTATCTTCTGGTCTACTTTAAATCCCAGTCTGAACTGTATTTTCAGTGCCTGATTCGGTATAATGTTGTTTACTTTATATTCCATGGTAAACGGCTCGTCAGTTACAAGTACATTTATAAACCAGTATATTTCCGCTCTTTTAGGCTGTTTATTCAAAATTGAATACATTACTTTTCTTTCCACTTCTTCATCATCTGATGTATTCGTAAGGTATACAAGGTTCGTAGCATATTTTGGTATATCTATATCTTCCTGAAGAGTAGTCAGCTGATCTTCATAAAGTTTTATTTTCACATTTTCAGCTAAGCCTTCTTTTATACTCTTTCCTCTTATCCACACATACATCAGGAACATTATCAGCATCCCTATAAGCACTGTGATATAACCGCCGTGGAAAAACTTAAACAGGTTGGCGTATAAAAATATACCTTCGATTATACCATATACACACAGGAATATCACAGAGAAAATCACAGGATATTGTTTAAATCTCAGATAATTATAGAATAACACTGTTGTCATAAGCATTGTTATAGTGATGGACAACCCGTATGCAGCTTCCATATTTGAAGATTCCTTAAAGTGAAATAATACGAGCATACATCCCAGCCACAAAACCATATTTATCGCAGGAATATATAACTATCCCTTTAAGTCTGAAGGATAACTGATATTAAGTCTTGGAAATATATTCAGCTTTATTGCTTCTGATTCCAGCGTGAAAGACCCTGATATCAGTGCCTGACTGGCTATTATTGCTGCCAGAGTGGCTATTATTATTCCCGGTATCAAAAACCACGACGGCATAATATTATAAAAAGGATTTCCTTCCAAAATCTGTCCGTCATTTTTGGAAAGCCATGCTGCCTGTCCCAGATAATTCAAAATCAATGAAATTTTTACGTAAATCCACGTATAGTGTATATTTCTCTTACCGCAATGTCCTAAATCAGAGTAAAGCGCTTCTGCTCCGGTGGTACACAGAAATACCGCTCCCAAAATCATGATCCCAAGCGGATTTGTAATAAGAAGCTTTATTCCGTAATAAGGATTTATCGCTTTAAGCACAACGGGATAAGTCACAAGTTCTTTTACCCCCAGAACTGCAAGCATAAAAAACCACACAAACATTACAGGCCCGAAAACTCTTCCCACTACTGCCGTTCCAAATCTTTGAAAAAGAAAAAGCATTGTAATTATTATAGCTACTATTGTAACTATTTCATTAGTCGTAAGAGGTATTATAGTTACTAATCCTTCAATTGCAGAAGTTACTGTTACCGGAGGAGTTATCATTCCGTCTGCAAGAAGTGCCGAACCGCCGATGACTGCAGGAACCAGAAGCCATTTCGCCCTTTTTCTGATTATTGTATACAGTGAAAAGATTCCTCCCTCACCATTATTATCTGCACTTAGTGTTAAAAAAACATATTTTATTGTTGTCTGCAGGGTCAGAGTCCATATTACCAGAGAAACTCCCCCAAGTACAAAAGATAAATCTATTATATTATTATTACCCCGTATTATTGCTGACATTACATATAAAGGTGAAGTCCCTATATCTCCGTAAATTACCCCTAAAGTGACAATTAAAGTGGCTAATGTGACTTTATTTATATTATGTGTCTGTTTTTCATTCATTACTCATCACTCATTTCATTATATTCAGATGTTTTTTTCCTTAATTATACCTTCCTTATATGAAGTTAACAAATATTTTAATTCTGAGATTTCCTCTGAAATCTCCTTTCCTATATCAGTATCTTTTACGAATTTTCTGTCGTTTTTTCTTACTACTTCGCTTATTGTAAGTATATCATGTCCTGATTCTATTGCTTCCTGCGTTGATGTAAACGGCCCCTGAGTAGTAAGCAGCAGACCGTATGAGTTATAAATAAGGGTGTAACCTGCTATACCTGTTTTTTTCTGGTAAGCCTTAGAAAGACCGCCGTCTATTACCAAAAGCTTCCCGTTAGCTTTTATGGGACTTTCCCCTTTTCGTACAATTACAGGCATATGACCATTTATTATATGAGACTTTGCTACATCAAGACCAAAGTTTTCCAGTATTTTATTACATACTTTCTCTTTATCTCTAAGTGTAAAATACGGGTTTTCTTTTTCTTTATGAGTAAACTTATCCTCTATAAAGTATCTTTCAAATGTTGCCATTTTATCTTTCCCAAATAAAGGCGAGTCCTGATGACACCACAGATACCAGAAGAAATCAGAACCAAACTTTTCCTTTGGCTTGCCTCCTGTGAGATAATACTCTCTTACCAGAATATCTATTTTATCAAGGAAATTTTTCCCGTAATAGGATTTTCCCAGTATTTCTATTTTTTTAAATTCTTTATCTTCTCCCATTGGAATACACGCATGGTATAACAAGTTAGAGTTATATTTCAGATATATACTTCCTTTTAAAATCAGGAATTTTATATGCTTTTGAAGCTTTTCACTTTTTATAAAGCTGTTTTTTAGTTTTTCTGTAATTTCCTCTTCTTCTTTACTCAGTCTGTAAGGATCATCAGGATCAAACGTAGGAAAATCCGTATCAAGCAATGGATAATCTTTATCTCCGATTCTTACAGTATTGTTGGTAAAATCTATTTTATCAAGGAAGAGTCTGTCGTTCATATTATACTCAGGGCTTTCCTTTATGATATTACCTTCCAGTTTCAGCTGCAGCACTGTCACTGCTTTATGCATCTGAGCGATCAGTTTTATATCATCAAGTGATATATTTTCATCATTATTTATCTTTGGTTCAAACATCTTACAATTTGTATTTTTATATGTTTTCATCGCAAACCTTGCCAGAGGGAGTAAATTTATACCATATCCGTCCTCTGCACTTTCAAGGTTATTATATTTCATGCAAATTCTGAGAACATTATAAATGCACGCTGTAGAGCCTGCCGCTGCTCCAACCCACAGAATATCGTGATTCCCCCATTGTATATCCAGAGAGTGATGATTCATAAGTTCATCCATCACAAGATGCGGTGCCGGTCCTCTGTCATAAATATCCCCCACTATATGCAAATGATCTACTGCGAGCCTCCTTATCAGTTTGGAAAGTTCTATAATAAAATCATCTGCCCTGTTAAGTTCGATAATTGACTCCAGTATGCCGTTATAATACTGTTTACGGTCTATATTATTATAGGAATTTTCATGCAGCAATTCTTCTATAATGTAGGAATAATTCTCTGGCAGTGCCTTTCTTACTTTTGAACGGCTGTATTTTGAAGAAACTACCTTACATAATATAACCAGTCTTTCAAGGGTTATCTTATACCAGTCTTTTAGCTCCTTATACTCTGTCTTATTGGCTTTCAGCCATCCTTTCGGATAATAAACCAAGGTTGCAAGATCTTTTTTCTCATGAAGCTTCAAATCGCTGAATTCTTCGTCGATCTTCATTCTTATATAGCCGGAAGCATTTCTTAATATATGGCTGAATGACTCGTATTCACCGTGTATATCTGTTATAAAATGCTCTGTAGGCTTGGGAAGATTCAGTATTGCTTCGAGATTTATTATCTCCTTTGACACCTTTGCGATATTATCATAATATTTTGATAAAATTTTACAATAATTATTAAGCATGAAACCTCCTTCATTATCACCTGTTATTATACATGATTTTATGATAATTTGAAACCTATAAAACGATTTTATGACCTAAAAAATTATTATAATAAAAAATCCCCCTTGTTTCCAGGAAGGAAATTCTTAATTCATACCGTTAATACTGAAGTTTTTGAAGAAAATAAACGACAATCGGTATTTCTATAAATGAAAGTATCATTGATATAGAAATAAGCTTTGATACAAACTTTGTATCCAGTTTGGCAAACAATGCAAAATTCAGCAGGCTTGAAGCTGCGGGCGATACTGTTACCAGCATAAATGCACCTTTAGTATAATAATCTATATTCAGATTATAGATTATTATCAGAAGCACAAACTTCACAATTTCTTTAGAAAGGACTATTTTCAGACTTTCTTTTAATTCACCGAATCTGAAATTAAAAAACAGTCCCAGAGAAAACAGCATTGAAAAGCCTGTAAGATTACCAAGCTGATTCAAAAATTCCTCAATTGGTGCAAAAAATTTTATCCCTGCAAAATTACATATCAAAGCAAGAATCAAGGCTACTATTCCCGGTGCAAAAAACACTTTTCTCGCCAGATCTCTTTTTCGCTCTGCCCCTACTATATAAGAATAAGATATTGCATAAATAAATATGGAGTTGCCAAAGTCCAAAAGACCCAGCCTCCATACATTTTCGTCGCCGAATATTGATATATAAAAAGGATATAAAAATCCTATATTTGCCATTGCAAAAAAGCCGGCTATTATTTTCATAGTATCTTTTTCTGTATTTTTTGCTTTTAAATATGTCAGAACCACAGCTGCAATTATCAGCTGGATCAAAAGGATTATCAAGGGATAAGCCAGATAACCCGGTGTAAAATCTATTTTTCTTATTGACTGGAACAGAATTGCCGGAAGAAATATGTAAAATGCCATTTTCAACAGTGTATTTCCGTCTTCTTCTTTTAATATTTTTATTTTTTTCATAAAATATCCCAATATAAAGTACATATTTATAACCATTATCTTCGAAAACATTTTTTTCCCCTGTCGTTAAATTCTGATTTTAATTATTGTTTGTTTATATTTATAATATTATGATAATTTGTAAATCATATCTACATGCTCTATCCCTAAAATATCATAAGTATCTGATACGGTTTTGAATCCGCATGATTCATAAAATTTTTCCAGATATTTCTGTGCTCCTATTTTTATCTCTTTTTCTTTTAGTTCCTCTGTGATAAATTTTACTGCGCTTTCCACTATTGCCCTTCCGAGCTGCTTACCTCTGTGCTTTTCCTTCACCAGAACCCTTCCAAAGGAAATTTTGTCATAACCCACACCTTTTGGTACTATTCTAAGATATGCCGTCACTTCTTTTCCCTCTTTGTACATAAGATGATAGCTTTCCATGTCCTTAAAATCAAGATCCTGATATGCCCCTATCTGTCCCACTATAAAAACTTCTATTCTGGCTTCTATTAATCCGTAAAGCTCATCCAGAGTGAGATCACTGTATTTTTTTATAATCAGTTCCATTTTTACTCCTTCATTTGACTTTTATTCTGGCATTCCCGGGCATTTTCTCTGCATATCCAGATGTTTTATCCCGTCTTCATCATATACACCTGATATCGGCTTAAAATCAAAAGATGCATAAAAGTCTTTCAGATATTCCTGTGCCCCTATTGTAATAATGTACTCATTCATCTCTTTTTCTATGTAATCTATAGCGTCTTTTACTATCACTCTGCCGAGTTTACGGCTTCTAAATTCTTTCTTTACACAGATCCTTCCCATTGATACAGAATCATAAGAGAGAAACTTTGGTATAATACGCAGATAAGCTGTTATTTCCCCGTTATCTTTATAAAAAATATGTATTGATTCTTTATCTTTATTATCCAGTTCCCCGTAAGGACAGTTTTGTTCCACTACAAATATATCCGTTCTCAGCTTCAAAATATCATATAATTCATCCAGAGTAAGTTCACTGAATTTTTTTATTGATTTTTCTGTCATACCAACCTCCATTTATAGATCATCAGCTTTATTTGCCCGTTTTACATATATTCCCGTCTTACTCAGTCCCTTACTGTCCTGTCTTTCCATAGAGAACAGCATATTCTGAGCGGCTTTAATACTTTGATACTATCTATATTTGTATTATAAACCGCCCAGCCGCTTATTATTGCTAAAACTATGGTTATAAATGCAAAAACGGGAAATAACTCATATCTTTATACTTTGTTTTATTATTTTCACGCTTCCGTCTGCAATCTAAGAAATTTAGGCTTATGCCTCATCTTTACTTTAATTCTCCCCAGTTTTTACCTACATTGCCATTTGCTGCAAGTCTTACATTCTTTAATTTTATTGTATTTTCCATAATATTATCAATTTCTTTCAGATACTTATCCACAACTTCGTTTTTCACTTCAAAGATAAGTTCATCATGTACCTGAAGCAGCATATTTATGTCTTCTTTATCCCTAAATTCCTCATAAAGCTTTACCATTACTATTTTTATAATATTAGCTGCTGTTCCCTGAACTACAGTATTTACAGCCATTCTGTCAGCCTGTGCTTCTATATTTTTGTTTGACGAATTTATCCCGGTAATGTATCTTCTTGTACCGTATAATGTCTCTACAAAACCATTCAGCTTTGCTTCCTGAAGTACATTATTCAAAAATGTTCTTACCTTAGGATATTCTTCAAAATATTTATTTATATATAATTTCGCATCTCCCATAGGAATTTTTAGTTCTTTTGACAGTCCGAAAGGAGTTTTCCCATATAGAATACTAAAGTTTATTACTTTGGCTATACTTCTTTCCTCTCTGCTCACAGGCTCTTCGTCTGTTTTAAAAAACAGCTTTCTTGCTGTAAGATCATGAAGGTCTTTATTCTGCTGATACGCCAGTATAAGAGTCCCGTCTTCCGATAATTCCGCAAGAACTCTCAGCTCGATCTGCGAATAGTCAAAAGATATAAAACTCCAGCCTTCCTGAGAAACAAAACCTCTTCTTATTTTTATTCCTTCATCAGTTTTCACGGGAATATTTTGTATATTGGGATTACTTGAAGAGAGCCTCCCTGTGGCAGTACCGTTCTGATGAAAAGTTGTGTGTATTCTGTTTTCTTTGTCTGCCAGCTTCGGAAGCGGTTCTACATATGTCGTAAGAAGCTTTGTGTAACCTCTGTATT
This sequence comes from Sebaldella sp. S0638, assembly GCF_024158605.1. NCBI lineage: Bacteria > Fusobacteriati > Fusobacteriota > Fusobacteriia > Fusobacteriales > Leptotrichiaceae > Sebaldella > Sebaldella sp. S0638. The sequence continues at coordinate 99,990 of NZ_JAMZGM010000001.1, forward strand.
CAAGTATTTTCTCTGCTACATCCACACCTTGTGCTGCAAGCACTTCAAGCACTTCCACATCTGTAGAATATCCTGTCTTGGTTTTCTTCACGGGATCAAGCATCATTTTCTCAAATAATATCTCTGAAAGCTGCTTAGGAGAATTAATATTAAATTCCTCACCTGCAAGCTCATATATATTTTTCTCTATTTCAACAAGATTATTTTTTAGCTCGCTTCCATATTTTTCAAAATAATCAGGGTCTATCAGTATTCCCTTTTTCTCCATATCAGCAAGAACAGGAACCAGTTTTTTCTCTATATTTTCATAAACATTATTAAGACCTTCTGATTCCAGACGGTTTCCTAAAATGTCTCTGAGCCTTGCCATATAATAAGATCTTTTTGTAAGAAATTCCGCTTTTCTTTCTAAAGAAACTTCACTTATATTTTGTTTCTTAAACTCTACTTCATACTTTTCCAAAAGTACCTGAAACTCTGAAAAAATTATGCTTTCCAGATCCTGTGCAGCCTCTGTCCCCAGTACATACCATACAAGCATAATATCAAAGTAATCTTTATACTCAAGTCCGGCCTTAAAAAGGTCTTTTATATTATATGCATTTACAGTTTTATCCTTAAAATTTTTCAAAAAAGCAGCTCTGTCTGTAATAATTTCCGCAGGAATATAATAGTTTTTTTCCTTATTGGAAATCCCAAACCCGAGTTCATTATCAAAAACAGTTACTTCATTACCAAGTGCCGCAATTATTTTCTCAGCCGTCTCCAATGTATCTGCTGTCTCGTACTGAAACGGAGTTTCTTCCTTTACTTCTTCCGCAGCAGGTTTCTTTTCCTGTACCGCTGTCTGAAATAAAGTTCCCTGAAGCGGATTGGCATTCTTTCTTGCACGTTCTGCATCTTCAAGGAATCTCTTGAATTCCATCTCTTTATACAGAGGAATGAGCTTATTCATATCTTTTTCCTCATATTTAAGCTTGTCCTTATCATACTCCACATCAAGCTCCATATGAACTGTTGCCAGTTCTCTGCTCAAAAATGCATTTTCCTTTTCCTTTTCCAGTTTTTCTTTTCTTTTTCCTTTTATTTCATCTATATTTTCATATAAAGTCTCAAGATTTCCATATTTTGATATTAATTCAACACCGGTTTTAGGTCCTATTCCCTGTACTCCCGGAATTCCGTCGGATTTATCTCCCATAAGACCAAAAAGATCAATTACCTGATCAGGTCTTACTCCCAGATACTCCACTACATCCTGCTCTGTCTGAATGTACTTAAACTGGCTTTTACCGTCACCTTTTCCGAGAAGCGCTATATTTACGTTATCTTTTATAAGCTGCATAAGATCTTTATCTCCTGTAACAATAAATACTTCCATATTATCATCGGAAAGTTTCTTCGCAAGAGTGGCAATAACATCGTCTGCTTCATATCCGTCTACTTTATACTTAGGTATATTGTATGCATCCAGCACTTCCATAATCTTAGGAAGCTGATAAACTAGCTCTTCAGGCATATCTTCCCTGTGTGCCTTGTACTCTGTCAGTTCGGAAGTTCTTTTAAGCTCTGATCTTTTCACATCAAGACAGGCTACCAGATAATCAGGAGAAAATTCCTTTATTATCAGGTTCAGGGTATTTATAAAACCATATGTAGCTCCTGTTGCTTTCCCCTTGGAATTTCTCATTCCCATAAGGGCAAAATGTGTTCTGTACATAATGGCGCTTGTATCTAATATTACAGCTCTTGGCATTTTTTTCTCCTTTATTCCGTTTTTTATTATCTATTATTTGTAATATTATACCATAATTCACTTGGCATAAAAAATTTTTTTGTACTAAAAAATATAAACTGTTTACTTCATTCAATCGGCTTTTTATATTCAGAATACAAAAAACCGGAATAATCTTCTTTATTCTGACTATTCCGGTACTGCTAAAACATTAATATAACTTCCAGTCCCCTACTCTTTTCGAATTTTCATATTTACCTTCTTCTACTAAAGTCAGACTTTCATCATATACTTTCATATATCCCGTTCCGTTTTTAAAAATTGTTTTATCTATAATTTTATAATTTTTATCTCTTACTTCCTGTACTCCGTCTGCTATAAACATATTTTTAGATGTATTATACACATAATTATTCATAAAGGAACCATTATCAAAATAATTATATACTGTAAGTCTCTTATCCAGCATAATATAAAGAAGTTCCACATTTTCATTTGCCAGAATATCAGAAATATATTTATTTATAGAAGCATATGTGTTTCCGTTTATTATATATAAATTATCAGCTTTAATAATGTCGTTATATACAGTATAAGAACTGCACCGTCCTCCTGTGGAATAACGTATCTGCCCCACTGCCGCAAGACTTTTATAATTATTTTTATTTATCTGATAATTTTTATAATAAAGTCTTCCACCTGTTACAAAATACTCGTTATTTTCAGGTTTATAATCCTCATCTCCGGGCTTATTCAGTTTTAACTCATTATCAATTCTATAAAAATTCTCAATATCATATTTTTTCTTCAAAATTTTTGGTTTATCCACATCAGTATCTACTTTTTTATTATCATAATATATACCGTCTGATTTTATTACCACACCTTCAGGTCTCGGACGCTCCCATGTTTCCACACAGGCTATTGACGATGCACTGAATGTTCCTGCCGACAATAACGTCATAAACATTAATATCACCTTTTTCACGATAAAATCACCTCTTATCATATTATTTTGTAACACCTAAATACATTTTTATTATAATACTTTAACATATAATTTACAAGAAATAATCATTATACTTCCATATAAAAACAATAGTTTTTACACTGGATTTTCTATGATATAAAAAATTAACCCTTGTTGATTTTATATAAATAATTAAAAGGCCTTATAAAAGCCTTTTAATCAATATTGATATTCTCTTTTTAAAACAGCGTAGTTTTTCTCTGATCCTCATGTCCAAGCCAGTTTACCAGCCCTTTTGTTTTTTCAAAAGATTTGCTGTTCACAAAATCATTTTCATTCTCAGGATTTCCCCATGCAGAAGGATGATTATTTTTTATTATTTCTCCGCTTTTTATACTCTTCTCAAATATCTGAACATCTTTTCCCCATAAAAAATATACTATATTTTTATTTCTTTCTGATATGAATTCCATAAGTTCCTGTGTAAAAGGTATCCAAAACTTACTATGGTCTGCTGCTTTTGTTTCGGATATTGTCAAAGCTGTATTCAAAAGAAGAACTCCGTTTTTTTCCCAGTATTTAAATAATCTGTCAGGAGGAAGAATGTTAAAATTTCTCTTTTCTATATCTTCCCTTATAAAATTCAGATCTTTTGAAGTTCCCATATACGTTTTGTAAAGTAATTTCAGAATATTTCTAAGAGTATTATTTACCTCAGGATCCATCCATGAATTTTTCTCCATCTCAAATGCAAGCCCTGTGGCAGTATTCCCCTGTGTATAAGGTTCTTTTCCCGGCATGCATACTTTTTGTTCTGAAAGCGGCTCTGAAAATACTCTGAATATGAGATTTTCTTTCGGGCTGTAAGGTATATTTTTCATTTTCAGTTCTTTTATAAAGTTTCTCACAGACTCCACTCTTTCATATGTAAAAAAATCAAAATATTCATCGTTTATTTTGTATTCTTCCATAAAATTCCGTCTTTCAATATCTGTATCTTCATCTCTAAGTATTCTCAGACTTAATATATTATAATCCATGCCAAGTGTAAATATTCTCTCGTCATTAGCCTTTATTTTCAGAATATCGCCTTTATGAAGACTGAGTTTTTTCTCTATTCTGAATTTCTCGTCTGTTATCAGGAGTTCTCCCGATGAAAGCCCCAAAAGGTAATTTTCCTTGGTTTTTTCTATATAAGATATGCGATAATCGCTTACTTTTACGGAATTATAAAGTTCTTTAGTGATTACATCCCATATTTCCACTTCTCCGTCTTCTGTTCCTGCTATATACTGAAGAGCAGATATACTGGAATATATATGGTTTTTTACTGTTTTTATATTAAAAATTTCTTCGAGCTTTTCATCGAAAATACTTATGGTATTTTCCTGTGAATGAAGGGCGCGATATTTTACTACTATATTTTCACCGTTAATATAAATTTTATACTTTCCCCTGTTTTCATTCTTTTCATTAATAACAGCCTTTTTTATTGTTCTTTCTGAATTAGGATTATATGAGTGAAGAATATTATCCATCAGATATATTATCTTTCCGTTTGTGGTGAAATTCACATAATCAGGTGTTCTTTCCATTGAAAATACTGTTTTGGAAGTTTTGTGTTTTCTGTCATAATATTTATAAATATCCCCGTTCATAGTCAGAACAAAAAAGGAATTCGATACAAACAGCTGATTTTCTTCCTTTATAAATTTTACTGCTTCTAAATTTTTTAATTTCCCGCCGAGCTCTGTTACATTTACATTTCCCTCAAAATCCGGCGATACAAAATACAGCTTTTTCCCCACAGCGACCAAATCTTTATTAACAGGATCCAGATCAAAATCTTTCAGCCCGTTTTCGTTTATTAACTTTTTATCCAATATTACTTTCATACAAAACCGCCATCAATCATTTTTTTATTATTATAACACTTAAAACGCCATAAAAAAAGATACTTTTACAATTTTTTTTACAGAACATTGTATTTTCCTATACTGTAAAAAAGTCTGTAAAAGCATCAATTAAAGAATTCCCATATACAAATCATGTATTTTTTATTCTTTGTGCCTGCCCAAAAAATATAAAATAATCAGGTCTGTGTCTTGACTGAGTATATTCAAACATAATCCCTTCGGCATTATAAGTATAATTACTTATCACCGCTACACAGTTATAGTCCTGCAGATTCAGATATCTAAAATCATCCTCTGTTGCTTTTTCCACTGTAATAATACGCTTGGTAGTCACTACTTTTTCATTCAGTTCATTTTCAATATATTCATATATGGAATTTTCCGCTATTTCAAGAGTAAGCCCTTTTACTATATCTTTTCTGTAATAATTATGATCAATTATCAGTGCCTGCCTGTCCATAAATCTGACTCTCTGGATATAGTATATTTCAGTTCCCGCTGGAATTCCGGTTTTTCTGCTTAAAACTTCATCAGCTGTAAGTTCTGAAAAGTGTACGACTTCTGTTTTATTTTCCCTGCTGTTTCTTATACTTGCCTCTTTAAAACTCTCAACATCACCAAGCATGAAACCCGGTTTCTTATGCTGCTCGTATATTACACATACACCTTTGCCGTGAAGGCTTTGTACATAACCGATTGATGCCAGCTGTGCCACAGCCCTCCTTAATGTATTACGTGAACATGTATATTCTTTTATAAGGTTATTTTCAGACGGGAGTAATTGCTGATATCCGTATACTTCCAACTCTATTTTCTTTTTAAGGTCTTCATATATCTTGTCATATTTTATTCTTCCCATTTTTCTTCCTTTATTATTTATTTTTTTGATTATATCATATTATTTTGAATTTTATAATAAATGAAATAATATTATGCTTTATTCTGGTTTATATTTTTTGCGGCTGTCTGAAATTATTTATTCCTGAAAAAATTATAAGTATTCTTTTTCCTGTTTATCTTCAAGGCTGTTATAATAATTAGCAAATAGTATCATTATATAAGGAACTCCTATTATTATTCCTATCCACAGCGTACATAAAGATATTATCATAACAAGCATATACACCAAAAACACGAGCAGTATATTTACCGTTTCCCCTTTTATCAGGCTTCTGATTCTCCTAAATACTTCAAATATTCCAATTTCCGGATTATCATGAATAATGTAATATCCAAAATTATAAATCTGAAGTTTTATAATAAGAAATATACTAAAGAGTATAATATATATCGTTTCAAATATATTAATATCTCTTCCGGGGCCGATAAGCCAATGCGGTACAAATACTACTGCACAGCCCAGCATTAAATATATTCCAAACTTTACATATTTTAAAATCTGAAATAAAGTTATTTTTTTTATATGATTTTTTCCGGAGAATAATGTACTGTATGTTGTTTCTTCCCCTCTTGTAATTTTCAGATAAAATATGTATAATCCGTATTCTATCACTCCTGCGAGACTCAGTGAAATTATTCCCAATATTGCTATAATCACACTGCCTGTTATATAGCTCCATATATTTTGAAAGATAAAAAATATACATCCCAGAAGCATCAAAATCTGTGCAGCCATCCCCACTCCAAAATTAACACCCCAGTTTATCAGGAATCCTACTATGGACTTACCCATATTATTCATTGTATCTTCATTTGTTTTTTTTATTACTTCTGTCAGACTTGATTTCATTTTTCTTCTCCCTAGTTATTCAAATATTTTTAATTTTATATAAATCTATACAACATTCTACCATATATTATTTTATATTACATAATAATATATTTCAAGTTATAAAATTAATCTCTTGCATCATATTATTCACAAAAAAAGACGACCCAGTCACGGATCATCTTAATTCAGGCATAAAGCCCCATATCTCAATTCATAATTTTCTTTTAAAAAAGCCGAGAATCAGTAAAAATATTACGGCTCCCACAGCTGAAACCAATATTTGTGCAAATAACCCGTAAGTATCACGGAATATAAGCCCTCCTATCAAACCGCCTATACAACCAATAATAATTGTTACTATGAAACTGTATCTTTGTCCCATTAGTGCTTTTGCTATTATTCCAGCTACTGCACCCACTATAAGTGAACCAAGTATACCCATACAAATACCTCCCGATTTTTAGAATATGTTAATATTGCAAAATACCATTGTTGTAATTTTCTGTTGCTACAATATTTCCACTTTTATCAAAGTATTTCCATAGACCCTCTTTTTTTCTTAGCTTATAATTTCCTTCAAATTTCAGTTCTCCCGAACTGAAATAAGAAATAACACTTCCTTCTCCGTTACTGTACTTCCCTTTATAAAAAACATTCCCGTTTTCATAATAAGCTATATCATCTCCCGATATTTCACCGTTGGAATATTCAGTTTCCAGTTTCTTTATTCCTGAATTATACCATGTTGTCCATCTTCCGTCTTTCTGGTTGCGTTCATAGCTTCCTTCTGACTCTTTCTGCCCGTTGGTATAATAAGTATTCCACTTACCTTCTCTTCTGTTATTTATATAATTACCCTTTATCTTTTCCTGCCCTGTATTAGAATACAACTCCACATACTCGCCGTCCAGCCTCCCGTCTTTGTATGTTTCCTGTATCCATCTTCTGCCGCTGTCATTATAGGTATACCATTTCCCATTTTTCTTTCCGTTTACATAACTTCCCTCTGATAATTTCAATCCATTTTCATAATACTCTGTAAAATTTCCTGCAAGCTCACCGTTTTTCAGAGAAAAAGTAATACTTCTACCGGAATTTGAAATAAAATTAAAATCCCCGGTATCAATAACTTCATATCTTCCGTTATCTGCATCTTTAACCTTTATATTCTCATAAAAAATCGGATTAATTAAATAGACTCTGTCATTACTTACCTGATAATCTGAATGCAGCATATCCGCGAAAGCAAATACAGCTGCGAATAATGACAAAAATAAGATCATGAATCTTCTCATTTTTTTCTCCTTTAAATAATCTTTCCTATATTATACATAATTTCAGTTTCAATTTCAAATTATCTTTTGTTTTTATCCATTTTATGATAAAATATCATGTATATCATAAATATGAAGGTGATAATAATCGAAAAAATTAATATATCAGGCTTAAAATACGATACTCTGGAAAAAGAACTATTAAAACTAAATTTCAAAAAATATAATGTTAAACAGATATTTAACTGGCTTCATAATAAAATGGAAGATAATTTTGATAATTTTTCCAATATATCAAAAGAGAACAGAAATATTTTGAGTAAAAATTTTTTTATACCGGAAATAATATTATTGGATCACCAGATTTCTGAGAATGATGATACTGAAAAATTTTTATTTAAATTACAGGGGAATGTTTTGATTGAGAGCGTTCTTATCGGTCATAAAAACCGTTATACTCTCTGTGTTTCATCACAGGCCGGCTGTGCTTTGGGATGTGAATTCTGCGCTACTGCCACGATGAAATTTGAAAAAAATCTTGATATTTCCGAAATTTTGATGCAGTTTTATTATGTACAGAAATATCTGAACCAAAAAGGTCATAAGCTCGATAATGTTGTCTTTATGGGAATGGGGGAACCTTTCCTGAATTATGACAATGTTATGGATTCTATTGATACTCTGAACAGTGCTGACGGACAATATTATTCCAAAAGAAACTTTACTGTTTCTACCAGCGGACTTGTTCCGTTTATTGAAAAGTTCACAGAGCTGGATTCACAGGTTAATCTTGCAGTATCCCTGCACTCTGTAAAAGATGAATATCGCAGTAAAATTATGCCTGTTAACCAAAAATATCCTCTTAAGGATTTGAAAAAGAGCCTTTCGGCTTACCAAAAGAAAACTAAAAAACGTATAAGCTTTGAATACATTCTTATTGATGATTTTAATTGCAGTAAAAATGACGCTTTCGAGCTTACTAAGTTTCTCAAAGAATTTAGCTGTCTGGTAAATCTGATTCCTTATAATCCAGTTGCGGGAAAGTCTTACAAGACTCCTTCCAAAGCAAAACAGCAGGAATTTTATAGAATTTTATTAAATAATAATATCAATGTAACTCTGAGAGAGACAAAAGGACAGGACATTGCTGCAGCATGCGGACAGTTAAAAGTAAAAAGGGAGTTGATTTAATGAAATCAAAATTATCTATAGCAATAAAAATATTTATTTTTCTAATTATAGCATTGCTTATTGCTGTGGGGGTTCTTGTATATCAAGTAAAGAAAGAGCTTCCAAATTCGGAAGTTATTGAAAACTATCAGCCTATTTCCCCTACTGTTATTTATGACATTAATGGAAACCAGCTGGATATTATCACATTGGAAAACAGAGCACCGGTTCATATTAACGAAGTACCTCTTGATGTTCAGAATGCTTTTCTTGCTATAGAAGACAGAAAATTCAGAACACACCACGGATTTGACTATATGAGACTTGGTAAGGCAGTATTATCAAATGTTACCGGAAGTGCCAAAGAAGGTGGAAGTTCCATTACTCAGCAGCTTGCGAAAAATGCTTTCCTCTCACCTGAAAGATCATTTGACAGAAAGCTGAAAGAAGCACTGCTTGCTATTGAGATAGAAAGAAGATATACAAAAGACGAGATTTTAGAAAATTATCTAAATACAATTTATTTTGGAAATGGTTCGTACGGTATTAAAAATGCCGCCAGAAAATATTTTGACAAAAAGCCTAAGGATCTTACCATTGCAGAAGCTGCAATACTCGCAAGTATCCCTAAGTCTCCTACCAAATATTCACCTACAAAGAATATGAAAAACGCAATAGAACGTCAGCAGGTAGTTCTTGCACAAATGTATAAGTATAAGTTTATTACTGAAGCACAATATGAAGAAGCTTTGAATCAGAAAATCGTACTTTCTAAAAACAGCGACTTAAATAATGATCTGAATGAAGACGAACAGATTTCAGTTTCAAACAACGCTCCGGAATTTACATCAATTGCTATCAGTGAAGCAAAAAGAATACTTAATATCAGCGAAAGTGATCAAAAAGCCTTATTTGACGGTTACAAAATATATACCACAGTTGATCTGGATATGCAAAGAGCCGCTTACAAAGCTTTTCACAATAATTATAATCTAAAAAGACGTGAAAGACTAAACGGTGCCTTAATTTCTATGGATCCTAACACAGGATTCGTAAAAGCAATGGTCGGCGGGAAGAATTACAGAAAAGGTGACTTTAACAGAGCTATAAGTTCTACAAGACAGCCTGGTTCATCTTATAAGCCATTTATTTATCTGGCTGCAATACAGCAAAATATTCCTATGAACACAGTTATAGAAGATTCACCGTTTACTACTCCGGGATGGAGCCCTAATAACTATGACAGGAAATTCAGAGGCGGTATGAGCCTTCTGAAAGCTATTGAAATTTCAAACAACGTTGTACCTGTTAAGCTTCTGCAGCAGGTAGGTATAGATAAAGTAGAAAAAATATGGCGTGATGCCGGTATAGAAGGCGGAGATTTCCCGAAAGACCTTACGCTGGCTCTGGGATCTATTACCACTAACCCGCTTAATATGGCAAAAGCTTACTCGGCTATTGCAAACGGAGGTTACAGAGTAAAACCTATATTTATATATAAAATAGAAAATAAATATGGTGAAGTTATTTACGATGCAAAGAAAGAACAGGAAAAAGTAAAAATATACGAACCGGAAGATGTAGCACTGATTACTTTCATGCTTGAAAGTGCAGTAAAATATGGTACAGGACAAAGTGCAAAAGTATTTAAAAACGGACAGCTGATTCCTGAAGCAGGAAAAACAGGAACTACAAGTGATTATGGTTCTGCATGGTTTACAGGATATACTCCTACTCTGGTTACTATAGTATATGTCGGTAATGACGACAACAGATCTATGGGCGGAGGTATGACAGGAGGAGCTGCTGCAGCCCCTATCTGGAAAAACTATATGCAGTCTGTTGTTAATCTTGAAGGATTTGAAATTGGTAATTTCGCCTTTATAGATGACTATATTAAGAGTAAGGATCTTTCTATGAGAGATATTGACCTGAAAACCGGTCTTCTTGATACAGATAATGTAGATAAGAGAACAGCATTATTCAAAGTAGGAACAGAGCCTGTAGAACTTCAAAATAAATACAGAATGGGACTTGAAGGTTTCTTCTAAAAATAACTGATTATATAAAAAACAGGAGTTATCTCTGAATGATAACTCCTGTTTTTTTATAAATAATTTCTTAAAATCTTTTTTTTGCAATGGCTTCTCTGATTTTTCCCACAGTTTCCATATACTTCCCTTTATTTTTCAGACAAACATTCACAAATAATGTATCTATAATTGCAAGTGTACTAATCTTTGATTCTGATGCTTCACTTTTAAAACTTCTCTCCTGTCCGTAACTCAGCAAAACTTCGTCGGAAATTTTGGAAATGGGAGATTTATTATTAGAAGTGATTGCTATTATATTTACTCCGTTTTCTTTGGCAACAGCAAGATTGTCTATGAGTTCTTTATTGCTTCCGGTATTTGATATTGCAATTATACAGTCGTCTTTTTTCAAAAGCCCTGCCATCATAACCTGCAGGTGAGAATCCGAATGATATTCACATCTTTTTCCTGTACGCAAAAACTTATGATATCCGTCAAAAGCAAGTGCTGCCGAACCGCCCATTCCGAAAAATGCAATGGTTTCCGCTTTCAGCAGATAAGAAACACTCCTTTCTATCTGGGTGCTTTTATTTAGTTTCATTGTTTTTTCCAGTGAGTACATGCTGGATCTTATTACTTTTTCCATTATTACCAGTGCACTGTCATTTTCATTTATTTCTTCATGTATGTCTTTTATAGGCTCTATGACTTCACTTGCTATTTTTATTTTCAGCTCCTGATAGCCTTTATATCCCAGCTTTTTACAAACTCTGAAAATAGTGGCTTCCCCGCTCTGACATTCCTCTGAAAGCTCTGTAATTGACAGTTTTATAATCCTTTCCGGATTCTGCATTATATACTCGGCTATTTTCTTTTCTACACCTTTTAATCTGGGATAGACTTCCCTGATACGTTCAAGATAAGTTAAATTCTCCATTTACTACATCCTTTTCCGAAAACTTCACAAGTTTAATTCATAATATCTTTTCTTAATATTCTATAATTATTTCAAAGAAATATCAATACTTTTTATGCTTTCTCCACTTTATGACCGCCGAATTCATTTCTTAATGCAGCAATTACTCTTCCTGAGAAAGTATTTTCTTCAAGTGATCTGTATCTCATCATTAACGACAATGCTATCACCGGAGCCGGAACTTCCAGATCAAGTGCGGTTTCCACAGTCCATTTCCCTTCACCGGAAGAATTCATTATACCTTTTATTTTTTCCAGCTTCGCATCTTTTCTGAAAAGATTCTCTGTAAGCTCCATAAGCCAGCTTTCTATTACAGAACCATTATTCCATACCCGTGCTACTTTTTCATAATCCATGTTATAGCTGCTCTTGTCCAAAATCTCGAATCCTTCTGCTATAGACTGCATCATCCCGTATTCTATCCCGTTATGCACCATCTTTGTAAAGTGTCCGCTTCCGGCTTCTCCTACATGAAGATATCCATCTTTTACAGCAATATCAGTAAAGATTTTTCCACAGTAACTTACAGGTTCCGTATCTCCTCCTACCATCAGACATGCCCCGTTTAAAGCTCCTGACGTTCCTCCGCTTGTCCCGCAGTCTATAAAATCTATATTTCGCTCTTTTAGTTCATTATGCCTTCTCACGCTTTCCTTATAATTGGAATTACCTCCGTCAATTATTATATCCTTTTCTGAAAGTTCAGGAAGAAGCTCTTTTATTGTATTATCCACAGGAAGCCCGTTAGGAATCATTATCCATATTATTTTCCGCCCTCCCAGTTTTCCGCATAAATCTTTCAGGCTGTCCGCAGTCTCTATTCCTTCTGCCCGTGCTTTTGCCTTTATATCATTATCTGTATCAAATGCTGCTACCTCATGATTATTTCTAAGCAGATTTTTTGATAAATTGAATCCCATTTTTCCCAATCCTATTATTCCTATTTTCATATGTCATCTCCTAATCAGTTTTTTGGTTTATTGCCGGTTAACAAGTAATTTTGGCATATAATATCAAAATATTTCTTTTAAAGAATTATAAACTTCTTTATATATCCGAAATTTTTCCATATATACTTTATGCTTTTCTCTGTCAGGTGTTATTTTTTTTACCTCAAATTTTATATTATTAAAACTTTCTATATTTTCTATTTCTTCCACAGCTGCCATTCCTGTTATAAATGCTCCAAAACAAGAGCTTTCATAGTTTTCCGAAATTAATATCTCCCTGTTAAAAACATCAGCCATTGTTCTCACAAATGCTTCTGATCTGCTTAATCCACCGTTTATGTATATTTTTTTAATATCTTTCATACTGTCCAAAACCCTGAAAACATCATATATACTGTAAATTATTCCTTCAAGCACCGCTCTTACAAAGTGTTCCTGTTTATGCTCCAGACTTATTCCAAAAAATACTCCTCTTGCATTGGAATTCCAGATCGGTGCTCTCTCTCCCAGAAGATACGGAAGAAATACGGGAATTCCTGCTATATCCTCTGTATCTTCAAGAATTTGAAATATTTCCTTGTAGTCTAAGCCGGGAAAAAGTTTTTCTTTAAGCCATTCGAGAACTATTCCGGTGTTGTTTACAGCTCCGCCTGAAATATAATGATTTTTATCCAGTATATAAGTAAAAATACGTTTCCCATTATCTACTTCCGGATTTTTACTCCCTACTCTCACAGCGGCACTTGTACCTAATGTTATCACAGCTGTTCCTTCCTCCATATCATTTACTCCCAGATTCGCCATACATCCGTCACTTCCACCGATTATAAACGGAATGTCTTTAGCTAAACCTAAAAATTCCCTGTACTCTTCTTTTATATCATATATTTTAAAATCAATATCTACACTCTCTGATAAATAACCTTCATCTATTCCCAGAAAATCAATTGCTTCCCTGCTCCACTCCCTGACATGAATATCAAACAGTCCTGTAGCCGAAGCTGTGGAATAATCCACATAATACTTTCCTGTAAGTTTAAAAATAATATATTCCTTAATTGATATGAATTTTTTAGTTTTTTGAAATATATCTTTTTTTTCTTCCCTGAACCACATTATCTTAAACAAAGGAGACATTGCATGAATCGGCGTTCCCGTTTTAAGAAATATGTTATGTATTATGTTGCTTTCTTTATATTTTTTTACCAGTTTTTCACTTCTTCTGTCAGACCATAACAATGCATTGGTAAGCAGTTCATCATTTTCATCTATTGCTGCTATACTGTGCATTGCAGTGCTGAAACTAATTCCCAGAAGCACTTTCGTCTTATTATCTGAAATTATATCTTTTAATTTTTCTGTCACAGATTCAAAAATCTCTTCGGGATTCTGCTCAAAAAATCCGTCTTTCGGTGTATAGGTATTATATCTGGAATTCCTCTCTGAAATTATCTTTCCCTCAATACTATATGCAATTAACTTCGCACTGGTAGTTCCTATATCTATGCTGATTAAGTACTTCATCATACCTCTTTCTCTTTTTGAAAAAAATTTTACTTAAAACTTTATTTTGTCAAAAAAAATATTTTTATGAAAAAAATTTTCTAATAATAGTATACTTTATTTTTTTTAAAAGTCAACTAAAATTTTTATATTTCAAAATATACAGCTGTTTATCATCTTTATTATTTTCAGTAAAATATGCTTTCTAATATTTAATTCTCCTACTTAAACTTTTTCCTCATACTAAAAAATCCCGGAATTCCTTTATAAATTCCGGGAAAAATTACACTTCTCATTTTAAAATAAAATATCATCATAAACCTGAAGCATTTTCAGTCTTATACTGTATGGTTCAAATCCCATTGAAAACTGAGATGTCTCTCCTTCAGCTAGTACCGCTGAAAGACTCTGAACAAATGTAAGGTCAGAATCAGCAAATACAGACCATTTTGTTTCTGAATCCTTCATAGGCTGCAGGCTGTCACCGCTTAAATGTGTAAGCAATGTTGCATATCTCTGTTTCAAATTTTCTTTCTGCTTATTCATTTCTGTTACGTCAAGCTTTACTGTTCCTTTTTTATCTACCAGTTCTTTATATGAATTTAATTCATTAATTCTGTTTTCTATTACTTTTATCTTATATTTTTCTGAGAATCTATCCGAAATTTCCGCAGAATTTGGAATATCTTTGATAAAGAATATTGAATTCAAAAATTTAAATTCACTGTCTCTGTAATCAAGCCATGACTTTTGTGAAGCTGTAAGCTTTGATCTCTGATCATCATTAAGGACTCCTGTCAGCTGCTGATATACTTTATTCAGCTCTTCGTCAGCTTTCTCTTTAGTTTCAAATTTTACACTTATACTTGATGTTTTCTTTGGAACTACTTTCAGGTAAAAATTATTCATCCCTTTTAGTGCTGCCCCGTAATTAAAAGAATCATTATATACATCATTTAATCCGCCGGCTAATTCTGCTTTATATATTTCATTTCCGTTTGTTATTTCCATTTCCCTTTTAGACAGTTCCAGATTTTCATTTCCTGTACTTTCCTTTGGTATGTAGAAATAACTGTTATCGTATATTTTTATTTCATTTTGATGTTTTCTAAGATACAAATACGCCATTTCAGACATATCTCCGTCATTGCCTATTTTTACATCAGGACCGTTATAATCAAGAATCTGCTTTACATCAAGCTCAGCTTTTACCTGAAAAACAGTTCTTCCGTCTTTTTCATACAGAAGATACTCTACATTTCTGGCGTTTTTATAATTCGAAAAAGCATCTGATATTGCAATACTTGTATCACCGCTCCAGTATTTTTTCTTATAGTCATTAACATCTGTGCCAGGCGCAGCAGTCTGCTCTGTTTCCGTCTGGGCGTTCTCCTCTGCAAGGTCGTTTATTCTGTTCCCGCCTCTCATATTTCCTATTATAATATAAAGAAGTATTCCTAAAACTACTATAATTCCAAATATTATATAAGGAAGCTTACTTGTATTTCCCCTGCTTTTTACGCTTGGGTCATAAGGAACATATTTTGAAGGATCGAATTTATCTTTGAGATTCTCGTCAAAAGATTCCTCTCCCTCGTTTTCTGCAATATCAGCTTCATAGTCATTATTTCCGGCTTCTGTATTTTCACTCTCTTCTGTTGGATGAACCGGTTCTTCTGTGATATCTTCTGCCTGATTTTCCAAAGCAGTCTCAATATTTTCTTCCGGCAGCTTTGTACCGTTTTCTTCTTCTGCTAATTCTTTTTTCTCTAAATTTTCTTTATTTTCTGACATTTCACACTCCTTATATATAGCTAAATTGCTGAATATAAAACTCATTTTACGTATTATATCATAACTGCCCGTATTTATTATATAGAATTACCTTTGACCATCTGTCAAATTCTGATATTCTGTATACGCAAGTTCTGCTGTACGTCTGAATTCTTCTAAACTCAGCCTGTGAAACAAATCATATTTTTTCATAAGCTCGTCATATGCCTCTGTTAATATCTCACCTTTTCTCACTCTTCTGGAAATTCCCCCAAAAGTTTTCCTGATGTTTTCAGGATTTTTATATGAGTAAAGTATGTTATTTTTCGATATCCAGTCATATACTTCAATAAAATGCTTCGGATAAATATTTTTATACTTATCCAGTTCTCCGTATATTGTTTTTATGCTTTTATTAAGGTCTTCTTTGAAAAGATTCTCCCACTCCAAAGCCAAAAAATGATCTATTATTATATCTGAAATTACACCCCTGAAAATACTGAATCTTTTATCTATTTTTTCTGTAAGGACATTATCAATATCAGAGATAGAGTCTATTTTTCTATGAAGAAACAGCCCATTTTTCACCTCATAGGGAACATTTATATTTTCCAGTCTGCCCTTATAAAAATCACCTGTAAAATTACCATATGTTGTTTTTATGTCAATCTCCGCAGAGATTCTAGAATGCCCGAGAAAGTTCATACTTATCATTCCTTTACATTAATGTAAATATATTTTATCCTATATTTCAAAATAAGTCTAATTTTACTTTTGGATATACAAAATTTATACTATTTTACAGCAAAAAAACTCACCGTTAAGGCAAGTTTTCTTTTAGTTGCTTTCTTTATCTATATCGCTTTCACTTTCACCTACAGGAAGTTTTACTCTCAGTAAATCCTTCGGTTCCATCTCAAGATCAGCTGTTATAAGTGCAAGGGTATTCGGATGCACCACATTAACTATTTCATCATTTTTTGTATTTAAAAATTCTTTTATTCTGAATTTTTGCGCATTTCCTGTTGGTCTTACCAGTTCCACTTCATCATCAGCAGTTAATCTGTTTCTTATTTGCAGCAAATACTGATTATTTTCTCTTTTTTCCAGCACATTGGCTACCAGCTGGTAAGTCTGGCTGTAAGAAAGATTTGTATTGTAATTCTGATCATCTTCAGTAGGCTTTCCTAAATAAAATCCCTGTGAATAAAGTCTGTGGCTTATTGTCTGCAACTCTTCCAGCCATTTCGGATCATATTTATATTCACCTTTAAGATACAGGTCTATTGCTTCCCTGTACTGCTTTACTACTATAGAATTGTAATAGATACTTTTCATACGTCCTTCTATTTTCAGTGAGTCTACTCCTGTTTCTATGACTTTATCAATAAACTCTATCGTACATAAATCTTTTGCATTAAATATAAATGTTCCGTCTTCATCTTCCACTACATCATGATACTGCCCGGGTCTGTTTTCAGCAACGACCTTGTAATTCCATCTGCAGCTTTGCGCACATACTCCCCTGTTTGCATCTCTTGCTGTAAAGTAGTTGCTCAAAAGACATCTTCCTGACACCGCCATGCACATTGCTCCGTGGACAAATACTTCCAGCTGAATATCAGGGACTTTTTCCCTTATTTCCTTTATTTCCTCAAGAGACATTTCACGTGCAAGAATCACTCTTTTAGCTCCGAGATCTTTCCAGAGTTTTACACTTCTCCAGTTTGTATTATTAGCCTGTGTGCTTACATGTACATCCAGATCGGGAGCTATTTCCCTAACCAGCTGAAAAACTCCCAAATCTGCTACTATTACCCCATCTACATCTGCACCTGCCAGAAATTTTATAAATTCCGGAAGATGGTCTATCTCTTTATTATGAGCAAATATATTTAAAGTTATATAAATTTTCTTATTTATGCTGTGTGCAAATTTTACCGCTTCTTCCAACTCAGGGTTTTTAAAATTTGCAGACATACCTCTTAAATTAAAAGCATTCCCGCCTATATAACATGCATCTGCCCCAAAATGAAAAGCTGACTGCAATTTTTCGAGATTACCCGCAGGTGCTAATAATTCGATTTTCCTTGTGCCCATTTTTCCTCCTAATTGATTTTACGCACTGTTTTGTATCTAACTAGTCTGTTCTGAATGTTATATTTACGAATCTCTGCTGTTCCTTCAGAAATCCTATTTTTACAGTCCCTACAGGACCGTTTCTCTGCTTACCGATAATTACTTCTGTTATTGGTATATTGTTAACTACTGCAGGTTCGGGACTAGGTGCTCCTTCGCTGCCTTCCCCTCTGTTTTGCTCGTTATAATATTCATCTCTGTATAAAAACAGAACTATATCCGCATCCTGCTCTATGGCTCCCGATTCTCTCAAATCCGAAAGCATAGGTCTTTTATCTGCTCTCAATTCAGGTGCTCTTGACAGCTGTGATAGTGTAATTACTGGAATATCAAGCTCTTTTGCTATTATTTTCAGTGATCTCGATATTTCCGATATTTCCTGTTCCCGACTCTTTCTTCCGCCGTCAGTTCCTGTGATTAGCTGAAGATAATCTATTACAATGGCGTCAAGTTTTCCCTCTGCCCTTAATCTACGTGCTATTGCCTTTATTTCAAGGACATTTATTCCCGGTGCATCTGAGATATAGAACGGAAGATCTGCAAGTTTCCCGACTCCGTTTGCCAGTGCTGCCCATTCAGTTTCCGACAGTCTTGCTTCTCTCAGCTTCGTAAGCGGTATTCTTGTTTCCATAGCAAGAAGTCTTTGATAAAGCTGTACATTTGACATCTCCAGACTGAAAACCAGTACTGATTTATTCTGTCTTGCGATATTCAAAGCCAGATTCAGCGCAAAAGCCGTTTTTCCCATGGCTGGTCTTGCCGCAAGTATAAGAAGGTCAGACCCGTGAAATCCGCTTGTCATTGAATCAAAGTCGGTAAATCCCGAACTTATCCCTGTTATTCCGGTTCCTTTGGGCATTTTCTCCATTCTTTCCAATTCCAGATTTGCCATTTCCTTTAATGTTGTTACATCCTTTTTTTGCTTGAATTCAGCTATTTTAAAAATCATACTTTCTGATTTATCAAGCATTGTCTGTACGTCATCATATCCTTTGTAAGCCATTTCCACTATTTTACTTCCTGTGTCTATGAGCTTTCTCTGAACTGCATTATCCCTGATTATTTGTGCGTACATTTTTGCATTGGCAGCAGTAGGGACTGCCTCTGTAAGATCATATATAAGCTGTTCCCCGCCTATATCCTCCAGAACTCCTTTTCTATTTAAAGAGTTTATCAGCAGTAATGAATCTATTACTGCCGAGCTTCTGTATATTTCTTTCATTTCCGTAAAAATAATTTTATAATTATTTTTATAAAAATCATCTTCTGTAACAAGTTCTATAATTTCCGAAAGAACATCGGGTTTTATAAATATCGACCCTAGAAGCGCCTCTTCTGCTTCTATATTATAGGGGGTTTTTACTGTATTTTGGTCCATATTTACTCCTTATTTATTAATTTCACTTTTAAAATGGCCTTTACTTCACTGTGTAGTTTTACTTCCACATCATGAAGTCCTAATTCTTTCATTCTTGAATTTTCCCCGTCTATTTTTTTCTTATCAATAGTCAGCCCGAACACTTTTTTTACTTCGTCCACTATCTCTTTTGAACCGATAGACCCGAACACTTTCCCGTTTTCTCCGGCTTTTACTGCAAGTGTTATTTCTTTATTATTAATTTTCTCTTTTATTTCCTCAGCTTTTTTTACTTCTTTTGCGTGATCTTTAACATTTTTTTCTGCTTTATTTTTAAGTTTTTTCAGATTTTCATCTGTAGCAGGAACTGCTTTATTCTGTGCAAATAAAAAGTTATTGGCGTATCCGTCTTTAACCTCTATTATTTCATCTTTTTTTCCTACACCTTTGATGTTCTCTTTTAGTATCACTTTTACTTTCATACCATTCACTCCCGTCTTATTTTTTTTCAATTATCTCAGCATCAAAAAAGTCTATGACCTTATTAATGAATTCGTCGGATTCGTTTTTCGGCTGTTCACCGATTAATTTTGTGCTTATAATTAATTTTGCACCGTATATTTTTTTCAGTATTTTTTCTATTTTCAGCTTATTATCTTTATCTTCTATTTTTTCACGGTGAAAAGACTGCCATCCAGGAAGACCTAAGACCAGCTTGTCACCATCGAGATCCAAAGGATTGGTGTCTGTAAGAAATGCAGAAAGCATGATGCTTTCTTTTTTTAACTCCCCTTTGAATAACGGCCACTTTTTTTCTATAATATTTATATTAAGATCAGAAAGCTCTACAGAAGGACTTGGCGCGGTTTCCTGTGCCTGATTTTCTATGGGCATTTCCGGACTGCTTTTTCCCGCAGGTTCTGCTGCTCTGACCTCCTGCCTTACTTCTGTGATGACAACAGGTGTTTCCTGTTTAAATATCTCATTTATAAGAACATAACCAAGAAGTCTCTTATCCTCTTCATATCTGAATTCACCCAGAACAAAATAAATTACGCTGATTAATGATAAAGTTCTGTCTATCCCTATAGAATCTTCTCTTTTTAGATTTTCTTTCAAAAAATATGAAAAATCTTTCAGAAAATTTTCTATAAGTATACCATCTTCCCATAATTTATCTACAAAATCTATTCCTCCGATTTTATCACCATTGGATATAACATCCAGAAATTCGTTCAAAAGCTTATCGGGAATAACACCCAAAGCCATTTGTGTCTTTTCTATATCTATTTCTTCACCGGAAAAATTAGACGCTACCTGTTCAAAAATAGAAAAACTGTCTCTGGCACTTCCCTCAGACTTTCTGTAAATAAGTTTCAGACTTTCGTCGTCTATTTTTATGTTTTCTTTCTCAGCAACCATTTTCAGCATTTCTATAATATCGTTCATATTTAATGGAAGAAAATCATATCTTTGACATCTTGATATTACAGTATCCGGTATTTTATCCACTTCTGTGGTAGCCAAAATAAATATAACATGCGAAGGCGGCTCTTCCAGAGTTTTCAGAAGGGCGTTAAATGCTTCCTTAGTAAGCATATGAACCTCATCTATTATATATACTTTCTTATTCCCGTTCACAGGCTGATAGTTTATTTTCTCTTTCAGCTCTCTTATCTCATCTATTCCTCTGTTTGATGCTGCATCTATTTCCACCATATCCATAGAGATTCCTGCTGTTATTTCACGGCAGTTATCGCATGTTCCGCACGGATGATCGGAAATACCATTAGTCAGACAGTTTACGCCTTTTGCTATAAGTCTGGCTATTGTGGTCTTTCCCACACCTCTCGGTCCGTTAAAAAGATAAGCATGAGATAATTTATTTTCTTTCAAAGAATTCCTTATTGCCTTGACTATATGACCCTGCCCGGCAATCTCCTCAAAATTTTGAGGTCTGTATTTTCTATATAAAGTTATATTCACTCTAAAATTCTCCCATTTTTTTTATTGTCTTTAATTATAACATTTCTAAGCTGTTTTTGCAATTATGGCCTACATTAAACATGTCTGAATTTCTGCCTTTTTTTCGAAATCTGCTGTATTTTTATTCGGCTGTTTATATTTTTATAATATTCTTATAAAATTGTATAAATATTATACATGAAAACTCTTTATATGATAAAATAAGTAATGAACAAGGAGGAAAGCATGAAAAAAGTATTATTTATTTTTTTATCAGCACTTTTAATATTATCTGAAGTTACAGCTGTATACATTACAAGGGTAAAAATTTATCCGGACTCACTATTTTCAAAAGCTGTTAAATTCCAGAATAATAATGATTTTGAAAAAGCGGAAAAATATTACAGAAAAGCAGATAAAGCCGGTAATGTATATGCTAAATGTACTATGTTTTATATGATCTACAAAAACATAAATGATGATAAAAAAATTGAAGCTTATAAAACTGAGTATAAGGCAGGAAAACCCTGTAAAACTCTTGATATAGAGCGAATCTGGACTGACTGATTTATTTTATATCCATAATAGATACTAATGAAAAAGGAGAGTCTTGTCTCTCCTTTTTATGTTATTTCAAAAGATCTGATAAAGCTTCAGCCAGATCTCCTACTTCCTGTTTCCATTCATTAAAATCTTCCTCATCTGCTTCTTCCCACAAATCGTGTAGTTCATGACTCTCAGAATTGGTAAGTATATCCTCTATCTGTTCTATTAATACTTTTACATCATCTTTTGTATATGGCAGATATGGAACCTCATCTGTTATTTCAGTGAATTCCACTATATTTTCCTGATTCAGTATTACCGCTGCAAGTGCGAGAATTTCAGCATCTACATCTGAATCCACATATTCTGCATCATATTCCATTTCTCTCAATATTTTTTTTAAACTAGGTTCCTTCCCCTTATAATTTTCCAAATAACCTATAAAATCAAGGGCTGTATCATTTTCTAAACACCCATATCCCCAGGCTCCCATGCTTCCTCCTACTTTACACTACTACTATATTTTTATTTTAAAATCACCGGTATTTTATCAGTCAGGATAAAATACTAGTCTCTTAATGCCAAAGGCATTGTCAGATACAGCGACTTATCATTTTTTTCTTCTGTTATTAATACTGAACTTTTTGAATTAAGCATTTTCAGCTGTGTAACTTCTCCTGTAATTGTAGAGATATAGTCCAGTAAAAATTTTACGTTCAGGGAAATTTTTATATCTTCCCCTTCTTTTATAATTGGTATTTCTTCTTTTATTTTAGCATTTTCGCTAATTCCATTCAAAAACAGCTTATCGTTTTCAAAGCTGAATATTCCGCTGTTTTTAGCTTCATAGTTATCTCTTACGAAAATAAGCGTTCTTTTTAATACTGCGATAAAATCTTTTGTATTAAGAAGTATCTTTTTATCATACTGTGCACCTGTTAAAATTGCTTTATAATCAGGGAACTGTAATTCTATTACTCTTGTAAGTATTTCTACATCGCCCATCTGGAAATATACCTTTGTTCCGTCGGATTTTAAAACAATTTTATCCTCACTTGTAAGTTTCATTATTTTCACGAGACCATCCATTGTTTTCAGCGGTATACTTACACTCAGACTTTCTTTGTTCTTCTCTTCTTCTTCCAGTTCTTCCTCAAGGTAAATCAGTCTGTAGGTATCAGAAGATACGAGTTTCAGTTTATTTTCCTCTATTTCGAATCTTATACAGTTAACAGCAAGATTTTCAGGTGTAAGTGATGCTGCTATTCTTGCTTTTTCTATAGATTCCAAAAGTTTCTGCTTATCAAAGTTATACTCCACTCCTAATTCAAGTGTAGGTGTCACAGGATAATTTTCAGGATCAAATGTAGAGAATTCCGAATTTATTTTTCCTGTTTTTATAATTATCTTTCCGCTTTCTTCTATAAGCTCTATAAATTCATCCTCTATCTGTTTCAAAAATTCTTCTATAAGTTTATATTTAATAACGATCTTTCCGTTTTCTCTTACTTCGCCGTTTATCTTAAAGTTTATTGAAAGCTCAAGATCAGTACCTTTCAAGAATATTTCATTTTCTTTTGCTTCTATAAAAATACCTGAAATTACAGGTCTGATTTTATTTTCCGATACTGCATTTTCTACGATTTGCAATCCTTTTAGAAAGTCTTTTCTGTTTACTTTTATATTTAGCATTATTCCTCCTTCAAATTATTTAAAAAACTCATGAAAATGAGATTTTAGTTTTGTAATTGCCTTTTTCTCTATCTGCCTTACCCGTTCCCTTGTTATATTCAGCTCATCGCCTATTTCTTTCAGGGTATGCATTTTATTGTTGTATAATCCGTATCTAAGTTCGATTATCTCTCTTTCTCTTTCACTTAATATATTATCAAGAAGTTCACGCATTTTGTTTATCTGATCATTTTTTATTATTTTTTCTTCTATATTATCTTCATTTCCTATTACATCTTCCAAAAAGATATTATCCCCGATTACGTCATTCAGTGATATTATATCCTGAAATTCATTTATCAGAAGACTTACTTTATATTCTTTTATTTCCAACTGCTCAGCTATATATGCCACACTTGGCGACTCGCCGTGGTCATTTATATAGTTGACCATTACTTTATTCACCTTAGCCAGCTGCTCATATTTGTATGAAGGTATTCTTATATCCCTTCCTTTATTGATAATAGCTTTTTTTATAGACTGCTTTATCCACCACACTGCATATGTACTAAATCTGTGTCCTTTAGTATAGTCGAATTTATTAATTGCTTTTATCAGACCAATATTCCCTTCGCTTATAAGATCTATAAGCGGAAGCCCGTTTCCTAAAGATTTTTTTGCAATACTTATTACAAGTCTCAAATTAGATAAAATAAGCTCGTGTCTTGCATCCTGGGAATTGTCTTCTTTGATTTTTCTAAAGAGTTCATATTCTTCTTCTCTATTTAATAATTCATATTTTTGGATATCCTTCAAATACAAATCTATTAAATTATATTCTTTTTCCATACTCTATCTCCATCTAAAATTCTGACTTTAGTTTTCTACTCATTAAGTTATAAAATAAATTTTCCAGAGTTTCGTCTTCATAAAGGACTTTGTATAATTCAGTAAAAATAGGTGCATTTATATTTTCATCAACAATAATATTATGCAGTGCCTTTATTGTCTCTGATCCTTCTGAAATGCCGTTCATACTCTCTAGTATCTCCGCAAGCTTTCTTCCTTTTCCCAGCTGCTCGCCCACATATCTGTTTCTGCTGTGTTTACTTGTACATGTAACAATTATGTCACCGAGACCGGACAACCCGAAAAAAGTCTTGGGATCTGCCCCGTAAAATTCCCCGATTCTTATTATTTCATTTATTCCTCTTGTAAGAAGCGCTGCCTTGGAATTGTCGCCAAGCTCCAGCCCGTCTGCCATACCCGCAGCTATAGCAAGACAGTTTTTCAGAGCTCCGCCAAGTTCTGCCCCTACTATATCTGTCCCTGTATATACTCTTAAATAATCATTATTAAATAATTTCTGTATTTTCTCTGCAGTTTCAAGATTAGGTGATGCTGCCAAAATTGCTGACGGCATTTTTTTAGCCAGATCTTCTGCATGTGTCGGCCCTGTGAGAATTCCGTATTCATAATCACAGCCGCTTAGTTCATCCTCTACTACTTCTGACATTCTTTTTTTGGAGGCTATCTCTATCCCTTTAGCGATATTTATTATTATTACTTTATACTTCAGGGAAGTTTTCAGATTTTTCAGTATGCCTCTCAAAAACTGGCATGGTGTCGCTAATAAAATAAAGTCAAACTTTTCTTCATTCAGTAATTTCTGATACTCATCCACTACTTTTAGTTTTTCTGATAGTTTTATTCCCGGGAGGAAAACTTTATTTTCATGCTCTGTCCGAATTACATCCCTTACCTTTTCGCTGTACTCCCACAGGTATACATCGTTTCCATTTTCAGTAAGGAGATTCGAGAGGCATGTTCCAAATCCACCTCCGCCAAGTACTAATACTTTACTCATTTTTCACCATCCTTAGTTACTTTAAATTTATTCTCTGTTCCGTTTATGAGTCTTTGTATATTGCTTCCGTGCTTCACTATTATAACCAGCGCCAGTACCAGCGCAACCACTGTCAGCGGAATATTTTTATATATAAAGTATATAAAAAACGGCAGACATGCGGCACTTACTATAGAAGACAGCGATACATATCTAAAAACAGCAAATAATACAAAGAAAATAACAAATAAAAATAATATTGCTTTTGGAGCAAGAACCAGAAAAACACCCAAAGTCGTAGCCACACCTTTTCCACCCTTAAACTTAAGGAAAATAGAAAATGTATGACCCAGAATAGCGACTATCCCGATAATAATAGGATCAATCCCTACTATACCTGTCATATTCCCAAGTGTATTAATTCCTAAGGCTAAATACGTAGGTATCACGCCTTTCAGTACATCTAAAACCAGTACCAGTATCCCTAATTTCGCTCCAAGTACTCTTGCCGCATTTGTAGATCCAGCATTTTTGCTTCCGTGTTCTCTTACGTCAATCTTTTTAAATACTTTCCCTACCCATACAGCATTAGGAATACTTCCTAAAAAATATGCAAATATGCACATTATAATTAGGTTCATCATACCTCCCATATTTTGTAAATAAAACAAAACAAAGTAAAAAATATAATTTTGCTTTGATTCCTTCTATTTATTTTTCTTATATCTGATTATAAGCATTTTGGCTCAGGATGTCAAGTTGTAAATCTTACAAAGCACCCTGTAGTTCAGACGGAAAAAGCAATAAATCATACTCTCGACTAATAATACATGTATTTCAATATTTTGATTTTTTTATACATTATTTTTATTTCACATAAAATGCACCTTACACTAAAAAGATAATAACATATATTCCCTGTAAAAAAATATAAAAAAAGCTTATAATTTACATAGAAATATATTTTTAAAATAATATAAATTTTAATAACATTTTTTTATAAAAAAATGTAAAACGGCGGCTAATCATAACAACCGCCATTTTATACCATAGAATTTATTTCTTTAATTCACGGCAATATATATCTCCAGAAGCTGGTTCTCAGGATCATTGCCGTCATTATGATAAACTTCAAAATCATACGTGTATTTCCTGTCAAGCTCAGTGTTCCATATTTCATGCCATAATTTCCCTGCCGACTCATCGTAGTTTCCTCTTATAGAAAATTTTGCATATTTAGATTCCGGAACTGACACTACGGAAAACTCATCATTATTATTTTTAGAATCTTCTATTTCACAGCATGCATAAAAGTCATACGGTTTTGTGTAATCTCCGTCATAATTTGTGTATACTCCGTACATCTTATTGTTCTTTTTGTTTTCAGCAAAGCTGAATATATTTTTATTCCAGAATTCTTCCCATAATTTCCCTATATCATCTGCTGCCTGCATGTTTTCGTTGGTAGTACGAATACTTATTCCAGTCATTGTTTTTGCAGGTATTTCTACTATTTCGTAATTCATGTTACTTCCTCCTCTTATATTACGTACTTTATTATACAATATCTACTATGACATATATATAATATATTAATAATCTCTTCTTATTTTTTGCTTCTTCGCTATACGTTTCTTTTTCTTTTGTCTGATATATTTTTTTATTTTTTCAATAAAAAAACATCTATAATTAATAATTTGGTTGACACTTGTTAAAACAGGCTGTTATAATAATATGACACAAACAGTTTAAAAAATTTTACGAAAATATAATAACAATTCTGTTAAAAATCTTTTGAATCACTTATTTTAAGGAGGTTCCAGTGAAAACTTTAATTATCTATTATTCTCTTGACGGAAATACCCATATGATAGCCGAAGAGATAAAAAATTCTATTAATGCTGACATTTTACGTCTAAAACCAGTACATGACATTAACAAAAAAGGACTCTTCAAGATTCTTTCAGGCGGCAAACAGGTTTTGAGAAATGAAAAGCCTGCACTTGAAGCTTTTAATATTAATCCCGAAGACTATGACCTTATCTTTATAGGTACACCTGTATGGGCAGGTACTTTCGCCCCGGCTCTGAATACTTTTCTTTCGGAAACTGCAGTAAAAAATAAGAACATTGTATTATTCTGCTGTTCCAGAGGGGGAAAAGGAAAGGTTTTTATAAAACTGTGTGATATTCTCCGTGAAAATAATATTATCGGCGAAATGGAATTTTTAAGTCCTGCAAAAAGCAACCCGGATGAAGTAAATATAAAAGTAAAGACATGGGTTGACGATATTATAGAAAAACTGGACTAATAAAAATTTCTTTTGCAACATGACATTTTTAATAGTCCATATAAAAAGCCTGAGTTATGGTTATTGCTCAGGCTTCTTTAATTTATATTTTCTCAGCATTTGCCAGTATATAATCTTCTGCTTCCTTAGACCATATCCCGTTATTTTTCTTTAATATCTTTCCAAGTTCGCTGTTTTCATCTTCCATAATTTTATCAAGTGATTCCAGCGAAAATTTTCTCTGTGTGTACACTACTTTTTTACCGCCGGCTATTTCAGGCTGATTCAATGTAGTTTCTGCCACTGCATCGAGTCCCAGAACATGAGTGACTACCTTTGCCACATTTACCTTTTTGTCCTCAATCAGCTTAACAGCCTCACGCATATCATCTGTATTCCCTCCGGAAGTCCCCACATAATGTGTAAAATTATAATGCATATCATAAAAATTTATTTCAGCAGAAAAATCTTTATTCTGCGGCCCTGCAAAGAAGTTCAGACATCCGTCCGGATTCAAGAGTTTTGACCCTTGTGTTACCAGCTCAGAAACCGGTGCAAATATAAATACATCATCATATCCGCCTCCTGCTGTTTCTTTCAGGTAAGCAACTACATCATCTATCTTGGAAGTATTCACATAATGAACCTTTGTATTTCCCTCTGACTTATAAAGCTCGGCTGCCCTTTTCAATCTTTCCTCATTTACATCTGTTATTACTATATTCTTTGGCTTTATGTCCCCATGAAGTGCATAATCTATAGCAAGAAGACCCATTGGCCCTGTTCCTCCCGATATCAAAAGATTTCCGCCTTCTTTTATACCCATTTTGTGATCATATGTACCTTCAATAAGATGATAATTTGCTTTAAATGCTCCTATTACACATGATAACGGCTCTATAAGCGACCCTTCAAAATAAGTTTCTCCGTTATACGGCAGCAGACAATCCTGCTTCATTACATCTTCAGGAAGAATAATATACGTTGCATCTCCGCCGCAGTATTTATATGAATAACCCGGACACCACGGTGCATCAGGAAGCTGTAAATTAGCCTGTACTACGTATCTTTCATTTTCCTTGTACTTATTACCCCAGTTTTTACCTGTTTTTATAATCTCACCGCAAAATTCATGCCCTATAATAATCGGTTCCTCTTTGATATTTTCCGGTGTTTTTTTATGGTCTTCACCCTGTTTCGCAAGTTTCCATGTAGACATACAGATACTGTCTGTAATTACTGACATTAGTATTTCATTGTCATTTATTTCCGGCAGCTCAAATTCTTCCAGCCTCAAATCATTTTTGCCATAAAGTCTTACTGCTTTTGTTTTCATTAATTATCCTCACCTTTCAAAATTTTGTTACACACTGCTGTTATCCCAGAATACCCGACCAGTAACCGATAATTCCCACTGCAAATAATGCAAATATCAATACTATAGGACTTACTTTCTTTTTCAGAAGTTTCATCATAAGCATAGTCAGCCCCAGAGCCAGTAATCCCGGCACCAGATCATCCAGAATATTCTGAACTGTTGTTACCACCATAGTCCCGTCAGGTCCGGGAGTTTCTGATACCACCAGCGGTACATTTATTGAAGTCCATTTCGTAACAAGGACTCCCATTATAAACAATCCAAGAATAGTTGCTCCTTCTGTTAATTTTTGAAGAATATTTCCTGATAAATCCTTTACTATATCCATTCCTTTTATTATTCCGTATTTCAGACCAAACCATTTCATCCCCAGTCTTACTGCATTAAATGCTATAAAGAATGCCAGCGGCCCCAGTATAGTTCCTGATAATGCAAGTGAAGCTCCTATTGCTGCAGTAATCGGTCTTAATGTCCCCCATACCAGAGGATCTCCCACTCCTGCCAACGGACCCATAAGTCCGACTTTCAGACTGTTTATAGTTCCGTCATCTATTTCCGCACCGCTTGCTTTGGCTTCTTCCATTGCAATTGTTACCCCAATAACGGGGCCGCATACTGCCGGTGTTGTATTAAAGAATACCAGATGTCTCTTTAATGCTTCTACCTGATCTTCTTTCTTAGTATAAACACGTTTTATTGTAGGAATCATATCTACGCAAAACGCAAGTCCGTGTATTCTCTCATAATTAAATGAAGCTTGCTGAAAATTTGATCTTATAAAAGTACTTATCATATCTTTACGATTTATCTTAGTTTTTATCTCTGACATTTTCTTCCCTCCTGGTATTTGGCAATTTTTTATTACCTGAATACTTTCGTTTAAATAAGTAATATTTTCTTAGTCTTCTAACTCATCATCGTATTCTCCGCCTGTGACGCCTTCCGGTACTGCTCCCGCCACAGCTTTTCCCTGTTTATAATTCGGGTTTAACTGTACATATATCAGCGCCATTACCAGACCTACCACTCCAAATGATAAAAGGCTGAAATTCAGATAACCTCCCACTACGAATCCCAAAAAGAAGAAAGGCATCAGATATTTTACACTCATCATATTCAGTACCATTGCATAACCTACTACTACTATAAATCCTCCTGCTACAGCCAGACCGCCTGTTACTACATCCGGAATAAGCGAAAGCATTTTATCCACCATCTCGGCACTTACAAATACTGCTACTATTGTTGACGGTATTGCCACACGCAGTGCCTGAATAAATAATGCACTAAAATGCAAAAACTCAATTTTTTTGAAATCTGCATTTTCAGCTGCTTTATCTGCCGCATGTTGGAAAGCTACTGTAATTGTTCTTGCGAATACTGTAAGAACCTGACCTGCTGCTGCTACGGGAAGAGCAATTGCTATTCCTTTTTGTATATCCTGTTTTCCTACTATTACCAGAATTGCCGCTATGACACTTGCCAGTGCTGAATCCGGTGACTGTGCAGCTCCTATATTCATCCATCCCAAGGCTATCAGTTCCAGAGTTCCTCCTAGGATTACCCCTGTTTTTACGTCTCCCAATATTAGTCCTACCACTGTACAGGCTATCAAAGGTCTGTGTGTCTGAAATTCATCCAAAACACTTCCCATACCTGCTATACATGAGAATATAAATATCAGAACTATTTGTATAATACTTAATTCCATTCCCTACTCCTCCTTAATTAAAGTGTTCGCTTAATTTTTTTTCAAAATCAACCGGCGGATCAGATATTACTACACGTAAATCCAGTTCTACTCCAAGAGCTTTTAATTTACGAAATGCTGCCACGTCTTCTTCGTTTACTGAAACTGCCTTTGTAATCTGGGTTTTCCCGTTTTTAAATGACATTCCCCCAATGTTTATTTTTTTCAATGGTACACCGCTTTCCACGAGTTCCAAAACTTCGCTTGGATTGGTAAAAAGGTAAAAAACAGTGTCGCCGTCATACTTAGGATTATTAAAGACCCTTACAGCCTTCTCTACATCTACTACATTTACTTTTATTCCCAGAGGTGCTGCCTGTCTCACAAGGGTTTTTCTAATTTCATCATTGTCTACTTCTTTGCTGACAATTATAATTCTGCCTGCATTTGCTTCTTTTGACCATACTGTAGTTACCTGTCCGTGAATAAGTCTGTCGTCAATTCTTGCCAGATTAATAATCATTTATAATTCCTCCTCATCCTCTATGATTTGATCTCTGAATGATTTTACAAATTCTTTTCCTGCTTCTTTCAGATAAGCTGATGCTTCGTTAACACTTACTGCATCCATTGTAGCCAGTTCTGCACAAAGAGGAAGTGATAAACCTGTAAGTACCTCTGCCCTGTTATTTTTCATTGCCAATACTGCTGCTGCATTATACGGACTTCCCCCGAACAGGTCTGTTACTATAAGAACTTCCTCATTTTCTTTTCCCTCAAGTATTTTGTTATATTTTGCCAGAATATCTTCCGGCCCTTCCCCTTTTTGAAACTCCACGGAATAAAAGTTACTGCATTCACCGATTACCATTTGTGTGGATTCAAGCATAGCCGTTCCGATTTTTCCATGTCCTGCCAAGATAACTATCATAATTTTTCTCCTTATCCTCTTGTTTTTCCTCCTGCGACATTACATGTAACACCAGTAATATAGCTGGCTTTTTCTGATAAAAGATAACATACAAAATCTGCCACTTCTCTTAATTTCCCGCTTCTGTTCAATGGTATTGTAGTTGTCTTGCTGTATCCTTCTCTCAGCTGTTCCACAGTTATTCCCCTTGTATAAGCCAGTGCTGTTTCATATTCAATAGTTCGAAGTCCTGTTTCCTCCATTATTCCCGGTGCTACTCCCACTACACGGACATTATATTTCCCCAGCTCTTTTGCCCATGATCTCGTATAACTGTTTAATGCTGCCTTTGAAGCTGCATATATACTCTGTCCTTCAGACCCCTCGGCTCCGCTTTCAGAAGACATATTCACGATTACACCGTGTTTCTGATTTACGAACACTTTTCCTGCTGCCTGACTAAGCATAAAAAGTCCTTTTTGATTTATTGAAGTCATTTTGTCAAAAGCCGTTTCATCTGCCATATATTTTGATTCTGAATCTCCTGCATCCACAAGAAGTTTAGGAATATTTATTCCTGCATTATTTACCAGACCGTCTATTTTCCCGTATTTCTCCATGACTTTTTCTACCAGATTTTCTATATCTGATTTTGAAGAAACATCTGTTTTTATGTATAAAAGATTTTCATGTACAGTTTTTCCCGGATGAATATCCGCATTCACTGTATTAACCCCCAATTCCAATAGTTCATTTACTATGCTCTCTCCTATTCCTGAAGATCCGCCTGTTACTATTACTACACTTCCTTCTAAATTCAACCAATTTTCAGTCATATTTCTCCTTTCTCACTTTTGTGATTTTTAATTAACATTTGTGATAACTTGATTATATGAAAAAACTTTTTTAAAGTCAACAACATTTTTCCTATAAAAATACTTTTTAGAAAAAAGTTCTCAAAGAAGTCACATAAAATCTACCAAAACAGCAAATAATAATTTTTGATTAATTTTGATTATATTTTTTGATATTAAAACAAGAAGTATAAAAAAAAGACTACGAAAAATCATAGTCTTATTTTATTTCTAGTCTTCTTTATTCATTTCCAAAAGTGCTTCTGCTGTCTCCTCTGTTGTTACTAGCACATTTATATATTTCCCTCTTAATGCACCAAGAATACCTGCGACCTTGTCCAAAGACTCTGCTATTCCTATGGAATACTCAGCTTTTTTCAAATTTTCCAGATCAGAGCTTATCATCTTTTTTGAAATAATAGTATCCAAAACCTTACCGTTTATATCATAAAATCTTGATAATATATCTCCTGCCACCTGTTTTCCTTTTAGAGACTCCAGAAGATTATCCGCATAGAATCCCTGCCAGTTTGAATGTTTGCTTATCAGAGGGCTTCCTATCCCGCACACAGCTATGTTTATCTTCTTCCACAGCTCGGAAAGTTCATGATTATATTCAGTTTCCATAAGTGCATTTTTTATTTCCTCACTTTCGAGAATGGCCGGTGAATCTATAAGCATGGATTTTCCGTTCAGTTTTGAAGCTATTTCATATGCGATAGTATTCACATGAAATGAACTGGCAAGTTTTCCCGACGGACCTCCTATCAGAGGTATACATACCACTCCTTTGTGATCTTTTCTCTCCATGGCGCTTACTGTTTCTGCCAGAGCTTCTCCCCATGAAACGCCTATCAAATCATCATCTTTTACTATTTTTCCGATATAATCCGCTGCTGCTGCACCAATAAGACTCACTTTTATTCTTTTATCCTGATTTGGTGTAGACGGCACTATTACGGCGTCTTTTAGTCCGAATACATTTTTCAGTTCTTCTTCCAGACTCAAAGTCCCTCCAAAATCATAATTAATAAAAATTTTTACTATTTTTTTTTCTCTGATTGTTTTCAGCATACGGCTAATGCTAGTCCTGTGAATTCCGAGTATTTTGGAAATTTCGCTTTGTGTTTTATTTTCTTCGTAGTACATTTGTGCTATTTTTACTAAAAGCCTGTCCTCATTTTTTTTCATATTCACTCTCCGTTTTTATTTATTCCTTGCATCCGGTCTGATTAATTTTACTGCCGGAATATTTGTGTCCTGATAATTACAGTTTTTTTCCTTATTTAACAGAATGACAAATACATATTTCACAAATGTGATTTATTTTTTCCTAATGTGCCTCTTTATTTTCAATACTTTGAGGGCTTTTTGGCTGAAATATAACTAAAATTTACTTATAAATTTTCTCTAGTTACTTATACCAAAATAAGAGTTTAAAAGCAAGTAATAATTTACATTAAGGAAATATAAAATGTTTTCATTAAAAAAACTCCCTTTGAAAAATTTATGAATTTATAGTATTTATAATAAAAAATACTGTATTATCATTTTTTTACAAAAGGAGTTATTAATTTGTTATTTTTTTAAAAACAACCCAACCGCTTCAATATGATGAGTCTGAGGAAACATATCCACAGCGGCAAGCTTTTCAAGTTTATACCCTAACCCTGTAAGTATCTTTGCATCTCTCGCAAAAGTAGACGGATTACAAGAAATATAAACTATTCTCTCTATTCCGTGCTTCCCTATACTCTTCAAAGTATTTTCATCTATCCCTTTTCTCGGCGGATCGAATATTATCCCGTCCATTTTTGTATTTTTCAAAATTTCCGGAAGTTTATTCTCTACTTTTCCTATTTTAAATCTTACATTCTTTATATTATTTTCCGCAGCTGTGTGCTTAGCAGATATAACAGAACTTTCCACGCTTTCTATACAGTATACTTTTCTGGCTGTTTTAGAAACCAGCATCCCAAGTGTACCTGTTCCCGAAAATGCATCTACTATTCTTTTATCATCAGAGTCCCCCAGATACTCCATTGCCTTATTATATAGCTTTACTGTCTGCTCACTGTTTATCTGAAAGAATGAATCAGGATATATTTTGAATTTTATCCCGTCAATCTCTTCTTCAAGATACTCAGAACCGTAAATCAGCTTATGATCATTCCCCAAAACATAATTTCCATCATCATTTTTCAGCGATATATAAACAGACACAATTTCTTTGAACTTTTCTGTAAGGCCGATTAATACAGCACTCAATTTCTTTACCTGTGTAGTTTTGTTGACTACTACTGTTATCATCACTTCATTATGTGAATTATTTCTAACAAGAAGGTATCTCAAAAACCCTGACTTATTCACTTCGTTATAAACGGTAAAATCTCCTTCATTCAGCTGTTTAAGCAGTTCATTTACCACCTTATCGGCAATTTTGCTTCTAAGCATATTATTTTCCACTTCAAAGACGTCATGAGATTTTTTCTGATAAAATCCTGTTATTATCTTTCCGTCTTTCTTCGCGAAAGGCTCGGAAACTTTATTTCTGTAATTAGTTATATTATCTGCACCTATGATACCTTCGAAATCAATATCCCCGTCTATCTTCCCTATTTTTTTCACTGTTTCCAAAAGTATGCTGCTTTTATATTCCAGCTGTTTATCATACTTTATCATTGCGTAATCACAGCCCTGAAAATCTTCAAAGCTTATTTTATCTATTCCTGTAGTTCTGTCTTCCGACGGCTTTATAATTTTTGTTATAAGTGCACGTCCGTAATCTTTTTTCAATGAAATAATCTCAGCTTCCACTTCATCCCCGGGAACTGACATGGGAACAAAAAATGTAAATCCGTCATAATATCCCAATCCTTCTCCGCCAAATACCAGTTTTTCTATTTTTATTATTATTTTATCGCCCTTTTCCATTATTCACCCATTTCTAATATATTTATTAAATTTTTTATCTGCAGTTCCATACCATATCTTATACTTTCCTCATCTACATTGAATCTTGGATGATGAAGATCATAAATTATGCCTTTTTCTTCATTTCTCACACCAAGCCTGAAAAAAACTCCTTTTGCCTTTTGCAGAAAAAAGCTGAAATCTTCTACATCCATTCTTGGTTTATCAATTTTCACTATACTTTCTTCGCCGTACAGCTCTTTTATGTTATTTTCCAGCATTGCAGTAACTTCATCATTATTAATTACAGAATCATAACCGTTTCTCACAGATACCTCAGCACTTCCTCCCAGAGTTTCTACAAATTTTACTACACTATTATGCATTTTATCAAGTATATAACTTCTGACTTCAGGAGAAAGAGTCCTTATTGTTCCTTTCATCTCCACAAGGTCGCAAAT
Source organism: Sebaldella sp. S0638 (assembly GCF_024158605.1). Classification (NCBI taxonomy): domain Bacteria; kingdom Fusobacteriati; phylum Fusobacteriota; class Fusobacteriia; order Fusobacteriales; family Leptotrichiaceae; genus Sebaldella; species Sebaldella sp. S0638. Next base: position 136,042 of record NZ_JAMZGM010000001.1, read on the forward strand.
TATATTCTCTGCCTTCCCGCCGGAAATCTTCCCTATTGTAATAACAGCCTCTTCTCTGGGGTCTATATTACGGCTAACTATTGTCTGTATGTAATTTATCAGCTGTGAAGCTATTACTATTGCATCTGTGCCATTCTGCGGCAAAGCTCCGTGCGCTGACTCTCCATGTATTTTTATTTCAAATATATCGGAAGAAGCATGCATTTTACCGTATTTTATCCCAAATTTTCCTACTTCTATCTCTGGTGCAGTATGAAGTCCGAAAATATATTCTACTTTGGGATACTCAAGGACACCTTCTTCTATCATAGGCTTAGCGCCTCCTGTAGTCTCCTCCGCAGGCTGAAAGATAAATTTTATTGTTCCTTTCCATTTATCCTTGTTTTCAGCGAAAAATCTCACAGCACCAAGCTGTATTGCCGTATGAACATCATGACCGCATGCGTGCATTTTTCCTGCCACTGTAGATTTATACTCCACTTCATTTTCTTCTGAAATGGGAAGTGCATCTATATCAGCCCTGCTTGCTGCCACTATACCGTCACCGTTTTTCAAAATCCCCACTATTCCGGTTCCTGCGGCACTCTGTATTTCCACACCGCATTCTGTAAGAATATTCTTTATTTTCTGTGATGTTTCTGTTTCTTCAAACCCGAGTTCAGGATTCATATGTATGTCTCTTCTGATTTTTACTGTTTCGTCAAAAATCTTAGAGACTTCTGCTTTTATAAAATCATTATCCATTGTAGCTCCTAACCATATATCTTTTTATATTTTCAGATATTTACCAATAGTATAAAATAAAAAACTCATTTATACAAGATTTTTTAATATAATTTACAGCAATTTAAAAATTATAAACAAATATTTTTATACACAGATGAAAATATACATATATGTTTAAATTAAAAAATAGACTTATTTATAACTTTATCACTCTAATTAATATAAAAAATTTTTATAAAAAAAAATCTTTTTTCCTAATAGATATTAGTTAGAAAGATTTCATATTATATTGTTTAAAGAATTTACCAACACACTAATTAAATCTAACATATCTTATATCTCTGTCATCTACAAAACCAAGTTTTTTTGACAGATTCTCTACCTCTTTCAAATTTTCTTTTGAATCATAAGAATAATTCAAATCATCTATAACTAATTCAGTTTCATATATTTCACCGTTTAATTTCTGTAATTTCATTGTTAAGTCCATTACGTCATATAGTGTCGTCATTTTGAATGCCGAAACACTCATAAAAATCACAGAATAGAATAATATTTTCATATACAATTTAGCACTATTTCTGCTTTTTGCTCTTCTTTGCTGCTTACGCACTGTTTCAAAATTATCATATTGCTTTATGGTTCTTTTGACTACAGGCAAATCTATAACATCAATTTTTCTCTCTTTTCTTACCATTATGCTCTCCTTTCAAAAACCCTTAACTTTGCAGAATGTGCCCTAGAATTCTCTTTTAACTCTAATTCACCGGCAATAATTGGCTTTTTAGTTATGACCTTTCCTAAACTTTCTTTACCGCAAACGCAAATAGGTATATCTGGTGGACATTTACATGGCTTCTCGAAATCTCTAAACTTATTTTTAACTATTCTGTCTTCTAAAGAATGGAAAGTTATTACTAATAATCTCCCTTTATCCTCTAAATGTTCTACAGCTTTCTCCAATGCCTCCTCAAGCACTTCCAATTCCTTATTCACATACATTCTCACAGCCTGAAAAGTTCTTTTGGCCGGATGTCTCTTCATGCTCTTTCCAATTGCTCTTATCACGATATCTGCTAACTCCGTCGTTGTTTCTATTTTTTTTGCTTTTCTCTGCTCCGTTATTTTCTTAGCTATTCTTCTAGCTTTCGGCTCTTCACCATATTTATATAATATGTCTGCTATTTCTTGTTCTGAAAATTCATTTATTACTTCATATGCGCTTATTTTTGCGCTCTTATCCATACGCATATCCAGCTTTGCTTCGTATTTATAAGAAAAACCTCTTTCAGGATCGTCAAGCTGATATGATGAAACTCCTATATCCATAAGAATCCCTGACACCTTTTCATATCCTGCCATATAAAGAACTGTATCCAGATTTCTGAAATTATCTTTAAATATTTTTATACGTCCTTTGTAGTCTTCCAACTTTTTCTCGGCAAATTCTATTGCATCATCATCCTGATCTATAGCAATTACCACTGCTCCTTCCGAAGTATTTTCCAAAATCCCCTGAGTATGTCCTGCTCCTCCTAGTGTACAGTCTAAATATACACCTTCCTTATTGGTAATTATATTCTCAATTACTTCGTCAAATAAAACCGGCTTATGATAATCCACAATTTACTCCTAAAAATCAAAATTTATTTCATCAACTATATCTTCTATAGATGCTTCTGTTTTCTCAATGTATTCTTTCCATATTTCTTCTGCCCATATTTCTATTTTATCTACCATGCCTGTTACTATGAGAGTTTTATTTATTTTGGCATGCTCTACCAGTGAATTCGGCAGATTCACTCTACCCTGGTTGTCTACTGTAAGTTTAGTGGCCGCTGATAACACGAATCTCTGATATGCTCTGTGCTTGCTGTCTGTTCTCTTCAGCTTTCTCAGTTCATTCTCGATATTAACCCATTCGCTGCTTGGAAAAAGGTCTATTGAATTATCCAGACCTCTTGTAATAACGAATTCATCATTTTGTAATATCTCCCTGAATTTAGCTGGCAACATAAACCTGCCTTTATCATCTATCTTGCAGGTAAATTCTCCCATAAACATAGCAACTCACCTATTTTCAAATCTTCTTCCACTTTTTACCACTTCTTACCACTTTCTCCCACATAACAACTATACCTTTATTTAGGAATTTTTGCAAGCTTTTTTTTGTAATTTAAATAAAAAAAAACGACATTTCACTATATCTAGTATATGTCGTTTTCAATTTGCACTATATCTTGTTATTTTTTTATAAAAATTTTATTCAAATGTGCTGATATTCCAAATATCTTTTGCGTATTCTTTTATAGTTCTGTCAGAGCTGAATTTACCTGAGTTCGCTATATTCATAAGCATCATTTGAGCCCATTTTCTCTTGTCTTTATACGTATTTTGAAGTCTGTTCTGTGTAGATCTGTATGCAGCAAAGTCTTTCAGCACATAGTACTGGTCAGGCTTGCCTCCCTCCACTCCATTCAGCAGTGAAGCATGCAGTTCTTTGAAAAGACCTCTGTGGTTATCGTAATATGTCCCGTCAACAAGCTGGTCTATTACTTTTTTCAGACCTTCTACCACGTGATACTCCTCAAGCGGGTTAGATTTTCCGTAAAGATTCAGTCTTTCCACTTCATCAGCTTTCAGTCCGAATATAAAGTTATTGTCTACGCCTGCTTCTTCTACTATTTCTATATTTGCCCCGTCAAGTGTACCAAGTGTCATAGCTCCGTTCAGCATAAGCTTCATATTTCCAGTTCCTGATGCTTCTTTCCCGGCTGTAGAAATCTGTTCTGATACTTCTGACGCAGGAATTATTTTTTCTGCCAGTGATACTTTGTAATCTTCTATAAAAATAACCTTAATCTTATCATTTATTTCAGGATCGTTATTTACCTTTTCCGCCACTGCATTTATCAGTTTTATTATTGATTTTGCCCTTCTGTATCCCGGAGCAGCCTTAGCACCGAAAATAAATGTTCTCGGTACCATTTCCAGTAAAGGATTTTCTTTTATTTTATTATAAAGATCCATAATATGGAATACATTCAAAAGCTGTCTTTTATATTCATGCAGTCTTTTTATCTGCACATCAAATATAGAATCTATGTTTACTTCTATATTATTATTTTCTTTTATATATTTTGCCAGATCTTCTTTTTTCTTATGCTTTATTTCAAGCAGTTTATTCAGTACACTGTCATCTTCTATATATTGTTCCAGTTTTTTCAGTTCTGACAAGTCTGTTATCCATTTGTTGCCTATTAGTGAAGTAATGTATCCTGCCAGCTCGGGATTAGCTTTTAGAAGCCATCTTCTCTGCGTTATTCCGTTTGTTTTATTCTGGAATTTTTCAGGATAGAGTTCATACCAGTCCTTTAGTGTCTGATGTTTCAAAATCTCTGTGTGAATTGCCGCGACTCCGTTTATTGCATGTGTCCCCACTATTGCAAGCCATGCCATTCTTACTTCACCGTTTCCTATTATTGACATTCTCTGCTGTTTCGCCCAGTCTTCAGGATACTTTTTGCTTATTTCCGCCATAAATCTTCTGTTTATTTCTTCAATTATCTGATATACCCTTGGAAGAAGCGAACTGAATATATTAATATCCCACTTTTCCAAAGCTTCTGCAAGAACTGTGTGATTCGTATATGAAAACACTTTCTGGCATATTTCCCATGCTTCCACCCAGCTGAGCTTTTCACTGTCAAGAAAAATTCTCATTAGTTCCGGTATTGCTACCACAGGATGTGTATCATTCAGCTGAATAGCTATTTTATCTGCAAATCCTGAAAATACATTCCCATATTTTTCTTTATATTTTCTTACTATATCCTGTAATGAAGCTGATACAAAGAAATACTGCTGCTTTAACCTTAGTTCTTTTCCGCTTCTCTCTGTATCATTAGGATACAGAACTCTTGATAAATCTTCTGCTTTTACTGCTTCGGCACTGGCTTCCAAATACTTCTGATCATTAAAAAGCTGAAGGTCAAATCCCTGAGGCGACTTTGCTTCCCACAGTCTCAGAGTATTTACCGTATCTGTACCATATCCCAGTATCGGCGCATCATAGGCTATTGCATTAATAGTCTCTGTATTTACTCTTTTATAATATTCTTTACCTATTTCATCCTTATGTACTTCCACTTCTCCGCCGAACTTAATATCATACACTCTGTCCAGTCTTTTTATAGACCACGGATCGCCGTATTTCAGCCAGTCATCCGGGTACTCCATCTGGTAACCGTTTTCTATCTTTTGCTGGAACATTCCGTACTTATATCTTATACCATAACCGTGTCCCGGCATTTTCAGTGTTGCCAGTGAATCGAGAAAACATGCCGCAAGTCTTCCCAGTCCGCCGTTCCCCAGTCCCGGGTCAGGCTCGCTGTCTTCTATTATATTTATATCAATATTCAAGTCTTTCAAAACTTCTTTTATCTCATCATATATCTGCAAATTTATCATATTATTTCCAAGATATCTTCCCATAAGGAATTCCGCCGAAAAATAATAAACCTGCTTCACTTGTTTTTCATTGTATTTTCTTGTTGTGTTATACCAGTTTTCTATACTGTAATCCAGGATTGTTCTTGACAATGCATAATATATTTCATGAGGTTCCGCCTCTTTTATCGTTTTACCAAATTGTCTTCTTATCTTTCTCTCTATACTTACTTTCAAATATTCCTTTGCTTCCTCCAAGGTCAGTCCGAATTGTTGTCTTAACCTTGATTCAGTGTGTTTCAAACTTTCATTATCAACTATCATATTAATTCCTCCTATTTCTCCTCATTTAAAGTTCTTATTTTTATATCTTCCCAAAAATCTTTTCCGAACTTTGTTTCTAATTTATATAAATAAATGTCATTATGAATATGTTCCGCTGCTATATTTACCAGAAGTGGGTTTCTTGTATATGTCCCGGTAAAACCATGCGTTGCATCAGAACTTCCTATTATTACCTCTTTCATATCAGAGACAAGCATCAGCCTTTTATTCGGATCACTGATATAATTTTCGGTTTTGCTGTATGCTTCTATTCGTGAATCAGTCAATTTATGCTTTTCAAAGCTGAATAAAATAACTCTTCCGCCTTTATTCAGAAAGTTTTCAAGTTCTGTTTCGAATACTGCAAGATTAATATTGGTATTCATGTATATTTCTTTTTCTGAATCATTCAGCATTTCTTTTATTTTATCAAGGATATTTTCTTCACCCCTGAGATTAATAAACTGTTCGTTATCACTTTTTATGTGTATTTTCAAAAGCTCATCTTCAAGAAATTCCGCACTTCTGATATATTCATTCTTTAATTTCATTACCAGCTTATCCGGATCAGCCGCCATATAGTTCTTTCTTTCATTAAGGCTGGGAATAAGATAAATAAAACCCAGTGAATACAGTTTTTCCAGTGCCATATAAACAGACGTACGCGGTGTATCTATTTTCTTTGATATCTGAGAACCGTTGGAATCAGGATTTTTCAAAAGCTCATAGTATACCTGCGCTTCTATTTTTGTCAGGCCGAATTTCTGAAGTTCATCTATTATCTTCATAAAAATTTACTCCTATATTTTGTTGTTTTTATTATACAACATAATTTTTTCTTCTTCAATGTATTTTTTCACATTCAAAGCAGCTTATATGAAATCTCTAAAATATGAAAAATTTTCCCTGAAATTTTATTCGGGTTATATACAATGTAATTATTGACTGCTAATTTCAAAATACTTATATCTTTCAAGTATAAACAATCACTCTATAAATATCAAAATAAATCATTTTAAATTTTATTATCAAACTTTATTTTCAAAATATAAGAAACTGTAATTTATAATAAAAAAGGGCGGAACTAACTATTATTTAATTCCAAACCCTCTATTATCAATTCATTTTTAAAAGCCAAAAAATATTTTAACAACAATTCCTCTGATCACATTAAGAAGTAATATTCCTATAATCGGTGAAAGATCAAAATACATTCCACCCACAGGGACTACTACCTTTAGTTTATTTAAATAAGGATCAGTTAACTGCCTTATAAACTTTGTTACACTCATTTCACCATATCTGTCTATCCATGATAATACCACGGAAGCTAATATAATAATCTGATAAATATCTATTACTTTTAACAAAATATTTCCTATAAAAAACATAATTAATACCTTCCTACTTATTCAGTATATCTTTACAGTTCACATAATACTCATACCCTGACATAAGAGTCAGTGCAAGTGGAATAAGCATTATAAAAGTCCCGAACACATTTCCCAAAGGGAACAATATTATTATAAGTATTGCGATTATCTGCGAAACTGTTTTCCATTTCCCCAGAGTTTCAGCTGCAATTACTTTTCCTTCTGCTGCTGCTATTGATCTCAAACCTGTTATCCCAAGTTCTCTGAACAGAATCAACAAAACGAACCATACTGAAAGCTGATCATTCTTAGTAAATACCACAAGTGCGGAAAGTACTAAAATCTTATCTGCAAGGGGATCCAGAAGTTTCCCCAGATTTGTTACCAGATTATCTCTTCTGGCTATGTAGCCGTCTAAGAAATCTGTAATTGATGCTCCTACAAAAATCCAAAAAGCCAGTATTCTTAATATAAAACCTCCTACTCCCTCTATTCTCAATCCAAAACTAAGGATAAAAACAAAAGGAATCACCAATATTATTCTCAAAACTGCTAATTTATTTGGCAGATTCATCATTATCTCCTACTTTTTCATTTTCTAAAGCTTTCATACTTAAGTTAAATTTATTCTCATCTTCCATTCCAATAACTTTTACTTTTATGATTTGTCCTTCTTTCAGAACATCTTCCACTTTATTTACTCTTTCTTTCTTTATTTCAGAAATATGAAGCAGTCCTTCTTTACCTGGAAGTACCTCTACAAAAGCTCCGAATTTAGCAAGTTTTATTACTTTTCCCGTGTAAACTGCATTTAGTTCTACACTTTGTGTATAAGATTTTACAAGCTCGATTGTTTTATCAAGGCTGGCTTTCTCTTTAACGAAGATAGCTACACTTCCGTCATCTTCTATATCTATTGTTGCTCCTGTCTGATCAATAATTGATTTTATTGTTTTTCCTCCAGGACCTATCAATATAGCAATTTTGCTTGGGTCTATTCTCATAAAGTGAATTTTTGGTGCATTTTCAGAAACTTCTTTTCTTGGTTCAGGAATAACTGCATTCATTTTATCAAGTATGAACATTCTTCCGTCAAAAGCTTGTTTTAGTGCAATTTCCATTATTTCTCTAGTTATACCTGTTATCTTTATATCCATCTGAAGGGCTGTTATTCCGCCTTTAGTTCCAGCTACTTTAAAATCCATATCTCCAAGGTGGTCTTCAAGTCCCTGAATATCAGTAAGAACTACGAATTCTTCCCCTTCTTTTATAAGTCCCATTGCTATTCCCGCTACAGAACTCTTCATCGGCACACCTGCTGCCATTAATGCAAGCGAACCTCCGCATATACTTGCCTGAGAAGATGATCCGTTAGATTCTGTGATTTCAGAAACTACTCTTATAGTATAAGGAAAATCATCCTGTTTAGGTATCATATATTTTAATGCTCTTTCAGCAAGACTCCCATGTCCCAGTTCTCTTCTTCCCGGTGCTCTCATAAATCCTGCTTCACCTACCGAATAAGGAGGGAAATTATAGTGAAGGAAAAATTTCTTTCTTGATTCTTCTTCCATTCCGTCTACTATCTGCTCATTCTCTCTGCTTCCCAGTGTTACTGTTACCAGCGCCTGTGTTTCCCCTCTTGTAAACAGTGCAGAACCATGCGGTATAGGCAGTGTATCTATCTCTACATCTATTGGTCTTATTTCTTCTGTATTTCTTCCGTCTGGTCTGTTCTTTTTATATAAAATTGATTCTCTGACCATTTTTTTCATCAGATCATGATAGTAATTTTTGAATTCTATTTCTATTTCAGCAGGTATTTCGTTGTTTTCATATAATGTAGCGAACTCTTCAATAAGTCTTTCTTCTAATGCATCTATAGCATCGTCTCTTTCCTGCTTACCATGTTTCTCTATAGCTGCACCAAGTTCTTCAGTAGCTTTTTCATCAATGAATCTTTTTACTTCAGGATTTACTTCCGCTATTTCAAATTCCATTTTGCTTACTTCAAACTGGCTTATGAATTTTTCCTGCTCTGCACACATCTCTTTTATTTTTCCGTGTCCGAACATAATTGCTTCCAGCATGATTTCTTCTGAAATTTCGTTTGCACCTGCCTCGACCATAGTTACCGCATCAGCAGTACCTGCTACCGACAGTTCGATATCACTTATTTCCAGCTGTTCAGGTGTAGGATTCAGTACATATTCTCCTTCTATATATCCCACAGTTACTCCGCCTACCGGCCCTGCAAAAGGTATATCCGATATTGACAATGCTGCTGATACCCCAAGTGTAGCCAGATTTTCCGGAAGATTTACTTCATCATAAGAGATTACAGTTATTACTATATGAACTCCGTAGAAAAATCCTTCGGGAAATAAAGGTCTTATAGGTCTGTCAATTAGTCTTGCTATAAGCACTTCCCCTGTAGAAGGTCTTGATTCTCTCTTTATAAAACCTCCGGGAAACTTACCAGAAGCATAAAACTTTTCTATATAGTCCACTGTCAAAGGGAAAAAGTCTGTCCCTTCTCTTACTGCCTTACTTCTTGTAGCTGTTACCAAAAGCACTGTTTTTCCGCACTCTACTACAACTGCTCCGCTTGCCTGTCTTGCTATTTTTCCGCTGCTTATTTTTACCGTTTTTTCTCCTATTTTCAGTTCATAGGATTTTTCATTAAACATATTATTCCTCCTGTTTATAAATTTAAAACCAAGAAGAGAAGCAAATAACACTTAAATACTCTAATGCACTGTTTCATTTACAATTAGACAGTATTGTCTGACTGATTGTGAATGGGACATTACACTATAACTATGCTGATGCAAAGAATTTAAGAATTACTTACTCCCTTTCTTCTTGATTTATAGTGATTATACCACACATTCCCATAAAATAGCAACTTTCTTATTATGCGTTATTTAATAAATAAATTAAGCTTTTCAGCGTTTATTCATAAAATTTTATAATCAAATGTAACTAATGTTACGTTTTTTTCTTAAAAATTTGTGTAATATATTTATATAAAATAGAAAGCAGGTAATATTATGATAAAAAAAGATATGACACTCGGCGAAATAGTATCAAAATATCCTTCTTCGGTAAATATTTTTAAGTCAAAAAACATAAGCGGGTTTGATGAAAATTCCAAATCAGCCCTTTTAAATAAATTAACACTTGAGATGGCTGCCAAAACTAAAAAGATAAATCTGGAAATACTGCTGGATACTCTGAATTCATCTTTTGATACATATGATGCAGATATTACCGCAGAAACACGGGAATATAAAGCAGGGGGAACTGATGTTTCAGGATTGCTGCCCTGTCCTGTAAGACTTCCGCTTCTGGAAGCTTTCAAAGAATTTGATTCTGATAATCCGGAAATAAAACTAAATTATGATTTGAAATCTGCTTCGTCAGGTTCAGGATGGATGGAAGAACTTATAAAAAAAGATAATATTTCTGAGATACCTGATATATTTATTTCCACAGGTTTTGAACTGTTTTTCAGTCAGAATCTGAAAAACAGGATAAAAAAAGAATCTGCATTTAAAGATAAAACAGGACTTGAAAAATATAATAAAATATTTGATAATACAGATCTGAAAGATCCATATGGTAATTATGCCATGGTTGGTGTGGTGCCTGCTGTTATGCTGGTTAATCCCGCAGAACTGAAAGGAAGAAAATGTCCCAAAACATGGGAAGATATACTAAAACCTGAATTTGAAAAAAGCATCAGCATTCCTATGGGAGACCTTGATCTTTATAATGCAGCGCTTATTACACTGCACAGCAGATTCGGCTATGATGGAATTAAAAAACTGAAAAATAATTTTCTTGATAATCTTCATCCTTCACAAATGATTAAAGCTGATAAACTGAAAGTAAACAAGCCGGCAATTACAATAACACCGTATTTCTTCACAAAAATGCTGCCGGAAAAATCGGAAATGTTTGTAAACTGGCCGAAAGACGGTGCTATAGTTTCACCTATATTTATGCTGATCAAAAATCGTAAAAGTGTTCATCTTGATAAAACAGTGAACTTTCTTTCAAGTAAAAAAACAGGTGAAATACTCTCAAAGCAGGGATATTTTCCAAGTGTGCATCCTGATGTGGAAAATAACATCAAGGACAAAAAATTTCTCTGGGCGGGATGGGACTATTTATATGAAAATGACATAGATCAGATACTTGACAACTGTACGAAAATATTAACCGAAAATACTCAGGAGGTATAAAATGAACTTAATTACTGTATCCGGGCCGCCTTCATCAGGAAAAACAGCCCTTATAATAAAAACTATAGAAAATCTGAAACTTAGAAATCTGAAAGTTGGTGTGGTAAAATTTGACTGTCTCTATACTGATGATGACAAACTTTATGAAAAGGCGGGAGTTCCTGTGAAAAAAGGACTTTCAGGTTCGCTGTGTCCTGACCATTACTTTGTAAGTAATATCGAAGAGGTTGTTCAATGGGGACTAAAAGAAAATCTCGATGTACTTATCACAGAAAGTGCCGGATTATGTAACAGATGTTCGCCTTATATACAAAATATAAAAGCAGTCTGTGTTATAGACAATCTGAGCGGAATAAACACCCCGAAGAAAATCGGTCCTATGCTGAAAACAGCAGATATTGTGGTTATTACAAAAGGAGATATAGTTTCACAGGCTGAAAGGGAAGTTTTTGCTTCAAGAGTAAATTCAGTTAATCCAAATGCTGTGGTTATGCACGTAAACGGACTTACAGGTCAGGGTGCTTATGAATTCTCTACTATAATATATAAAGAAAATGAAAATCTAGAAACGCTTGAAGGAAAAAAATTAAGATTCCCAATGCCTTCCGCTACATGTTCATACTGTCTCGGGGAGACACGTATAGGTGCGGAACATCAAATGGGAAATATCAGAAAAATCGACTTGGGTGATAAATAATGGAAAATAATAAGTTAATAAATAAAACAATTAATGAATTACTAAAAGAATACCCTTTTTTGGAAGAAACTTTTGAGGAAAATCTTATTAATATGTCGGATAAAACAGTTTCTCTCAGAGAGGCTTTGGATAAAATAAATGAATTTGATCTGGAAGACAGGGCTCTTACTAAGAAACAAATCAGCGACCTTATCACTAATTATGTGGATCAAATGTCAGAGATTCTCGGACTGAAAGAAAATAACATAGAAAAGCTTACTCTTCTTCCGGGAACTGATAAAAGCGGGAATAAAGAGAATTTTGAAAAACTTGAAATTTTGAAAGGGGAAATTTTGTGTATTGTAGGTCCTACAGGAAGCGGAAAAAGCAGACTTCTTGCTGATATAGAATGGACAGCGCAGGGTGACACTCCTACCAAAAGGCATATACTTATTAATGACGAAGATGTGGACACTTCACACAGGCTGTCATCGGGAAATAAAATGGTGGCACAGCTGTCTCAGAATATGAATTTTATCATGGATTTAAGTGTCTATGAATTTCTTGAGCTTCATGCTGCCAGCAGAATGGTTGAAAATAAAGAGGAAATAATAAACAGAATTATTGAAAATGCCAATAATCTTGCAGGTGAAAAATTTACCCTTGATACTCCTGTTACCAGTCTTAGCGGCGGTCAGTCACGTGCTCTTATGATATCTGATACTGCGATTTTGAGTTCTTCTCCTATTGTTCTTATAGATGAGATAGAAAATGCAGGGATTGACAGAAAAAAGGCGCTTGAACTGCTTGTAGGCGAAGAAAAAATCGTACTTATGGCTACTCATGACCCTTTACTTGCTCTTATGGGAAATAAAAGGATTGTTATTAATAACGGCGGGATTAAAAATGTTATTGAGACCAGTGATGATGAAAAGGAAATATTTCTGGAATTAGAGGAAATGGATAAGAAAATTCAGGATTTGAGAAAAGATCTTAGATATGGGAAAAAGCTTACTATTTAGGGATATTTATTGAAGGATACCGTACGGTGTCCTTTTTTTAGTTATATTAATACAGCGATTTAAATTTCGTAGAGTTTTGGGGACTTCGATTTGCATTCTAGGATAGTTACATTAATACTTACCATACAGTACTTCATGAGATCGCACATAGTACATTTACATTTTAGGATAGTTATATTAATACTGTGAGTATGTCTATAATGTATGATTTGAAAGAAATATTTACATTCTAGGATAGTTATATTAATACTATAACAGATTAAAAATAAAAAATCAAAGTAGGAGAATTTACATTCTAGGATAGTTATATTAATACCCATCTTGTCAAAAATCTTTTATTTATTATACTCTAAATAAACATTTCTGTCGACCACTTTTTTTCGTCTGAATCAAACTCGACAAAAACATGTCATCTTTTAGCCAAAAATACATTAAATCCCTTATAAAATAAAGGATTGTCGATCTCCATCAGTTTACACCTTACCAGAGATCGACAGACGCGACTTTTCTCCCATACTCCTTATAATCATACAAAAAAATCCCGAAAATTTCCATATGAACAAATCACCGGAAACCTCAGGACTCATAAATCATCTAACCTAAATCAAAAAAATCAAAGCACAGATTACAGAAATAATGCTAAATCCGGGAATAAACATAAAAGCTGAACTTATTCCCAGAAATGAAGCTTTTGGAATTCTTTCCTCTTTCAAAATAACATAAAAATTCCCCATTTTTTCCCAAAACCAAATAATGAAAAAAGCCAATGATATTATAAATAAAACAGAAGAAAATATTAAAATCATCATTGCATTTCCATAATCTCCATACTCACTGTTAAGAACTAATTTTATAATCATAAATAAAATTACATTATATATAATTCCAAAAATAACATTTCTTAACGCTTTCCTTTTGGCAGCTGTCAGCACTTTATTTTTCTCTTTCAAAAAATCCACCATCCTGTACTACTGCCAGGCTCTTGCGCTTGCTTCACACAAAGCTGCGAGCCTTCTCAGAATATTCTTCTTAAAACCTCTCAAAACTGCACCTTTTGATAACAGCATAAAATAATCAAATATAAATGCACAGCCTGATATAAGAACCCACCCCGCTGTTGCCGCAAATAAAAGCGGTGCCAGCTCGCTGAAAGTAATTGTTGTGTATATTGTTCCGGCAATAAGCGCTACATCCAAAAGCAGAAATATAATATAAATAACAGTTGATGCTTTTGCCAGCTTACGAAACACTGTATATTTCAGCTTTGTAGAATAATCACCTGTTTTTACCGGTTCAAATATTACTTTTTTGTAATTTCTTATAGGATGTGTCATACCTAATACGTTTAGCGCTCCTTTAGGTATTATGGTAATCACACCATTTTCTTTTTTTACATAATGCCCTTCTCCGATTTTATTAATCGCAGTTTCGACATGCTCTATACTTTGCAGTATCTCTGTTTCTCCGGATACCTGCTCCGGAAATATTTTGTTAAACATTATTCCTCCCAAACTCCTTTGTCTTTATCATTTTTTCCGGCATTTCCCGTTTCCGGGTTTCCGCTGTTCTTTGCCTTAATATTTCCCGCCGTTCTCTATTTCCAATATCTCCAAAGATTCCTTAATTTTTCTTATTGATATTCCAGATAGTATTAATATCACAATCCCCAGTAAAAATCCAGTAAGTGCAAATATTGTGAATATAATGCTCGAAGCCAGAAGCTGACCTCCGCCTTCTATTTTCAAAAATCTCATTTTCCCAAATGTTAATATTGAAAAAATAAGTATTATTATAGCTAGAATCGTAGATACGGCGCTGAATATTATTAAAATAGTCGTAGGATCATTAAACATGGACATCCCGTTTATCACCCAGCTTGATACGAAATAGATCAATGTTACCACTATTAATACTGTATTCAAGAATTTGCCCCTCTTTGCTACCTTTCTGATATCTTCTATTGTAAAGTCGTTATTTTCTAACATAAATTCCTCCTTAAAATAATTTAGATCGTTCTATCTTATTTTATCCTTTTTATTAATATAAATCAAGTTTTTTGAGTATTTTTTATAATTTTATAACAAATCCTTATTTATACAGAATCTATGCTAAATTTATAATATCTGCCGTAAAATAAAAATTATTCCTCATTAGTTTTTTACTTTATATAAATATTTTCAAAATACAAAAAAAGCGCCGGGATCTTTCCAGACGCTGTCTAATGAATTTCTATAATATAAATAAATTATCTAATCTTTTTTTATTTCCCCTACTGCAAAGTAGTTACCCTCATAGTCGGAAAAATTAAATGTAAGCACTCCGCCCATTTCTATAATATCCCCGACATTTACACCGTTACCGATAAGCCTGTCCCGCATATCCCTGATACCATAACTGGAAAACAGAATAGACGGTGTCCCGAGATTTATCTCCGGAGACATTTTTTCCACAACATTTCTGTCAAATAAAACAATGCTTGCATCAGATGTATCATTGGGAGCCAGCTCAACTGAAAGAACTCCTGCCTCATATGTATCAACCTTGACTTTACTGAACCCCATTTTATCAGTCCAGAAATCAGCAGCTGTTTTGGTATCATTAACATAAATCATCACTTTTCCAAATTTATCGATCATGTTTTTCCTCCTATATCACATAAAAATTTCAAACCATAAACCGCTATTTCATCTACTCCTAATTATAACATACACCATTAATTTTTTACAGCAAAACTATTAACAAAGTGAATCAAAAACTTAAAAATAAAAAATGCCTGCTCTTTCAAACAGACACTTTTTCATCCCAAAAATTACTCAATATTTTATAGTTTCTTTGCCTTGTCTCTAATTATATCCATGACTTCATCAGCACTCCCGGCATTTAGCAGCTGTTCTCTGAAATCTTCATATATCAGCATTTTAGCAAGCTCTGCAAGAAGCATAACGTGAAGATCGCCTCCGTCTTCAGGTGCTGCAATCATAAATATAAGTTTTACAGGTTCCCCGTCCATTGATTCATAATCCATTCCTTCTTTGGAAAACCCTATTGCTATTGACGGCACTTTTACTTCTTTTGATTTCGCATGAGGTATTGCAAGTTCGAATCCCAGACCAGTGGAACTCTGTGCCTCTCTATGTAAAATTCCTTCTTTAAATCCTTCTTTACTCTTAATTTTATCTGCATCGTATAATAACCCTATCATTTCATCAAACAGATCAGCTTTATTTTTAGCTTCTACTTCGAGTTTTATACATCTTTTATCAATTAAGTCCATTAAATCCAATTTAGTCCACTCCTTAAATCCATGATTTATTTTCTGAACCGCAGGCTCTTATTTTAGATTTTACTACTTCTTTCATAGCATTTATACACGGCTTATAGATTTTTCTTACATCATATACTCCCGGATTTTCTGTCAGGAATTTATTTAATGCTGCAAGATTGGCAAGCTTTAATTCTGTATCAAAGTTTACTTTGTTGATACCGCTTTTTACTGCCTTAGTTACCATTTCATCAGGTACACCCGATGAACCGTGTAAAACCAACGGAATACCAGAAGCTTTTTTTATCTCTTCTATTCTGTCATAATTTATCTTTACTTCACCCTTGTAGATACCATGTGCAGTACCTACAGCAATAGCCAGTGAATCACAGTTTGACAGCTTTGCGAATTCTATTGCCTCGTTTACTTCTGTATAAATCGCTTCGTCTACTTCCAGATCGTCTTCTTTTCCGCCTATTACTCCAAGCTCGGCTTCTACTGCCACGTCCAGCGGAGAGGCCATTTTCACTACTTCTTTTACTATTTCTACATTTTTCTCAAAACTTTCGTGTGAAGCATCCATCATAAGCGATGTCCAACCGTATCTGAAAGCTTTTAACAGATAGTTATAATCTTTTCCATGATCCAGATGTAACACTACCGGTACTTTACTTCTTGCAGCGGCTCCTGTTCCCAGATCTCTCAGGTATTCGAATCCCGCATAATCTATTGCACCCTGTGTCACCTGAATTATTACCGGTGAGTTCATCTCCTCGGCTGCTTCTATTATAGCCTTTATCCCTTCAAGGTTTGTATAATTAAAGGCCGGTAAAGCATAACCGTTTTCCAGTGCATTTCTTAATCCCAGTTTTCCAGATATTAACATTCTTTTCTCCTGTTCTGTAATTAAATATATTATCTATTCTAAAAATTTCCTGCGTGTAATTTGGTTATAATAATATTTATACTGTTTCTTTTGCTCCTGCTGGTATAGGTTTTCTTGATAATCCGTATACTATTGCTCCTATTAATGATCCTATTAAAATTGCAATTACCCATAAATATCCTCTTGTTACTATTGGAAGTATTAAGAATCCTCCGTGCGGTGCAGGTACTTGTATTTTCATCAGATAAGATAATACTGCTGATATAGAAGATGCCATCATAAGTATTGGTATATTTACAAGCGGTCTTTCTGCTGCAAACGGTATTGCACCCTCTGTTATATGTGTAGCTCCTAATACATAGTTAACTAATCCTGCTGCTTTTTCATCCTCAGTAAATCTGTTTCTGAAAATTGTTGTTGCTAGTGCTATTACTAACGGCGGTGTAATACATGCTGCTGATACCCCTGCCATAAAGTAGTAGTTTCCTTGCCCAAGCAGGATTGTCCCTGTTACATATGCTGCTTTATTAACCGGCCCTCCAAAGTCAAATGCCGACATACATCCAATTACTATTCCAAGTAAGATCGGGTTAGCTGACTGAAGATTAGCCAGAAAATCCATCATTGATTTATTAATAGCTGCTACCGGTCCTCCGAGAAAAAGCATTAATGCTCCTGTTAACAGTACACCTAATATCGGAAGAATGAAAATTGATTTTAATCCTTCAAACTGTCTTGGTAATCCTGATAATGCCTTTACAAGATACAATACTAAATATCCTGCGAAGAAACCTGCTATGATACCGCCAAGAAACCCGGCTCCTGTTTCATTTGCCAGAAGTCCTCCTACGAATCCTGCTACCATTCCCGGTCTGCTCGAAATAGACGATGCTATAAATGCCGCGAATACCGGAACCATCATAGAAAATGAAGTTCCTCCTATTTTCATAAGTGCTGCTGCTATTTTATTATACTGCTCACTGTTAGGGTCTGCTGAAAAGATTCCCCATAAAAATGATACTGCTATTAAAACTCCACCTGCTACTACGAACGGCAGCATATTTGAAACACCGCTCATAAGGTGCTTATAAATTACTCTTCCTACTGATTCCTGTCCTGATCCTGCATTTGAAGCTTCTGCTTTCACAGCTCCTCCGGCTTTTACTGTTCCTCCGCCTGCAAGCATCTGTTCGATAAGTTCTTTTGGTCTACGTATACCATCCGCAACCGGAACCTCTATTACTCTTTTCCCTGCAAATCTATAAGTTCTTGCATCTTTATCAGAAGCTACTATAATTCCCACTGCATCTCTGATCTCTTCTTCTGTGAGCTCGTTTGCTACTCCCACTGCTCCGTTTGTTTCTACCTTAATGTCTACCCCTAATTCAGCGGCTGCCTTTTTCAATGCTTCTTCAGCCATAAAAGTATGTGCTATCCCTGTCGGGCATCCTGTTACTGCTAGAATTTTTCCCATACTATTTTACCTCCTTGATATTTAAACTTTCAATGTATTTGTCTACTTTTTTCAAATCTCCGATTGCCATAGATTCGGCAACATTTGCTCCTGTAGCAGAAGCTTTTTTTAATGCATATTCGATGTCTTTCCCCATCAGCCATTCGCTTAAAAAAGCCGCTAAACACGAATCACCTGAACATGCCGAACTTAAAAGTGTGATTTTTGGCGCGTCACAGAACCATATTTTTTCTTTGTTTGAGAAATAAAGACCTTTTGCTCCCATTGTCATAAGAACATTTTTCGCCCCGAGTCCGTGAAGATGTTTCATTACTTCCTTTACGCTGTTTTCATCTGTTATTTCCATGCCGAATACTTCTTTTATTTCATCATCATTCGGCTTTATAAGTAAAGGCTCATATTTCAAAAGCTCCTTCAATTCTTTTGAACTTATGTCCAGAATAATTTCTATACCTTTTTCCTTACAAATCTTCAATATTTCGTGATAATATGATTCCTCGATTCCTGCAGGAAGGCTTCCGCTTATTGATAAATGCGTACAATCCTCTTTTGATTCTATTAATTTCAAAAGTTCCTGCTGTTTCTCAGAATTTACATTACCTCCTTTATTGACAAGTTTATACTCTTCACCGTTACTGTTGATAAAAATATTGATTCTTGTAATTTCGTCATCTATCCATACAGGCTCGATTACAAAGTTTCTCTTCTTTATCTCATCTACGATGTAATGTCCGGAAAATCCGCCAAAAAAACCTAAAATTTTACTTTCAATCCCGTAATGTCCCAGTACAAACGAAACATTTATTCCTTTTCCGTTAGGCGTATAGCCTACTTCGTCTGTTCTGTTAACATATGAGGGTTTCAAAGTTTTTGTATTTATGTTCATATCTATCGCTGGATTAGTTGTCAATGTGTAAATCAAGTTTCTCACCTCAAATTTTTTTAGATTCTTTCTACTCTATGTATACCATATTAATTCATGAAAATCTTTCCAGATTTATGCGATAGACTGATGCTGCGGTTCTCATGACAGCATAATATGCATTATTTTATACTGAAAATATTTTCACTGGAATTACATTTTTATAATTATCTGTTGTATATTTTTCCAAAAAACCTGACAGAAAAAATCGAATCTTATTAATCTGAACTCTCTCGTTATAATTAAACCATATTTTATTTTACGTATCCAAATATGTCAGACCTATAATTTTTGTAAAATTAATGGTTTTATATTATTTTTTCAACTAATCTATTTTTATTTTACCATATATTAAAAAAATAAACACCGGAATATTTTAAAATTTATTCCGGTGTAGTTTTTAGTGCGGATTTATTTCATTTCCATTTTCATCTACATATACTACTTTTATATTATCAAGGTGGTTTCTAAAATTTTCCCTGAATTTTTTCAAATAAAGTTTTCTATATGTGCTTCTTTCATTTTTTTCTGTATTTGTTAATTCTCTTTCTCTTGATATACTTGTATAACGATTTATTTCAGTTATTATATTTCTCATTTCCATCTTATACCTCTTTTCTGTATCTTTATTTCAAATCTTCTCTTTCTTTCATTTCGATCACAAGAATATGTGATTTTTCTTTTGAAAGTATTTTCAGACTTTCACCAATACTTTCCATTCCATCTCTTGGATTCATAGCAACAGAATTTATCTCTGATTTCCCTTCTATCTGCACTATATAAGCCTGACGCCCTTCTTTCACTTCGAACTCAGCTTCTTTCCCTGCTTCGATCTCAGTTACATAAAAATTAACATCCTGATTGACTTTTATTGGCGCATCCCCATCTTTTGGCGATACAAAATGAAGCCATTTCCCCATTCTGTCGTCATATTTAAATTTATATTCTCCGTAATTAGGTGTGTGTCCTTTTCTGTCAGGAAGAACCCATATCTGCAAAATCCTCAAATCTTCTGCATGTTTATTATATTCTGAATGTGTAACACCTGTTCCCGCACTCATATATTGTACTTCTCCTCTTTCAAGTGTAGATTCATTTCCCATACTGTCTTTATGAGTAAGTTTTCCTTCTATTACATATGATATTATTTCCATATCTCTGTGTGGATGTGTAGGAAATCCAGTCCCCGGAGCTATATAGTCGTCATTTATCACTCTTAATACACCAAAATTTATATTTTTCTCATTATAATATTCAGCAAATGAAAAGTGAAATTTGCTTCTTAACCATCCTAAATTAGATTCTCCCATTTTTTCTATCGGTAATCTTCTTAACATCTAAATCATCTCCAATTTATTACTAATTAGTGATATACTTTCAAAAAAATTATTTCTCTATTCACTTTATAAAATGATTATATCACTAATTAGTGATAATGTCAAGTGTTTCTGATTAATCTATAAAAACCCTTATTTCCAATGTCTTTCAGCATTTTATAGAAAATAAATAATAAAAAAACAGAGCCGTAAATATTTTTACACTGACTCTGCTCTTAATATTAATATCTAATAATTTATTTTTCCAGATTCATTACAAGATAGTCAAGAATAACCCTTGATATTACAAATAACGGCAATCTCGAAGTTACCTCGAATTTTTTTATTGAAATATTGGAGTGCTTATATCCCATGATTATATGGTCTGAGTATTTCCTAAGCTCCTTATTGCTCCCGCATGAACACACAATTACATTTGCGTCACGTGAATGAGCGTTTCTTATAGAAGTAAGAATATCCTGATCTTCTCCTTTTAGCGTGAAGGCTATATAAAGATGATCCTTATCTGCTTCCCTGCTGAACTTTTTCATAATATTAGGATCTGATATGGTAAATACATTAAAATCCATAAGTTCCAGTTTCAGTGAAAACTCTGTAGCGACGAGTTCGCTCAGCCCTCTTGCTACTACTATTATTTTCTTGCTTTTCTGTATCAGCTCAATTACTTCCAGTATCTGATTAACAGAAATATTTTCCAGTGTCTGTCTTGTTTCTATTAATGATTTGCTGAAAATTTCGTTTATGTCTTTGGAACTGTTTATCTCTTCCTTCTTTTTGGATAAATTATATCTAAGTTCCATAAAGCCGTTAACCCCGCATTTTTTAATTGCCCTTGAAACCGTGGCGGGAGAGGTAAATGTTTCCTCGGCTATATCCACTATTGACATATCAACCAGTTTATTATCATTTTCATTAATATACTTTATTACCTGCTCTTCCGAACTGGTAAGTCTTGATTTAATTTTGTCATTTAGTTGAATTATCATATTTTTCCTCTCTCCATAAAAAATCTGACTATACGAATATTGGTGCGTTTACAGGCTTAATTAATATTTTTGTTACTTTGTCCGATGTTAAACAATTTCATCTGCAAATACAGCCTGTTATAATATCCCAAATATATATTATATTTTATCATATATTTGAATTATATTCACTTATTTCCATATTATTTTTTTATTAGTTTTTTTATTTTAAAATTTCCAAAAATATAAATGTTTATTTCATCTAAAAAAACAATGTCAGATCCAAAAGACCTGACATTCCGGTATATTTTACATATTAAGCAGCAAAGTTATAAATTCCTGCTAAATATTACTTCTATATTCATATGTATATTTTTTTATAAAACAACAAAATTTTACAAACATGCTGCTATAAATATAATCTATATGCAAAAAGTTCTCAGACAATTCAGTTTCCTAAATTTCTAAAAACTTTTTTAGATTTCAAATCGATAATTTTTTATTCTCTGCTTTTATACATTTATATTTTCCAGTACTTCATTCCATACTTTTGTTATTTCTGTAGTCTGGAAATAGTTAAAAATTATTGAAGGATTTGGTAATTCCTTATGATCTTTTATTTCTGTCTGTGTTAATCTTCTTCCGTATTTTTTATAGTTCATAAACAGCATATTTTTTAATTTTTGTTTTGAATATTTTGTTATTCTCTCAGTTTTTATCTCAAAACCTGCCAGTCTTCTCAAACTGTTCATATCTGTAAATCTGCTTGATAATACCGATCTTGAATAAGGAAATCCGTTTTCTTTCAAATCCGAAAAAGTAGCTCCATATACTTCTTTTCCTATTTTCAGCGATATTTCCCTGTACAGCTTTATTAGCTCTTCATTGGAATGTTCCGCTCTTTTTAAGTTTCTTACAGGTTCTTCACCGAGAAACATAAGAAATTTGTTCCAGCTTCCAAAACGTGTTCTGATAGAGTCTATACATATACCAGTTTCTTTTTTCATTACATCCGAAGTTATTACATCGTAATTTTGTTTTATTCTGTAATACTCTTTTATTATTTCTCCGTTGGTATATGAATATACTTTCAGCTTAATTCCGAATATCTCGTTTAGTTCGTCAGGAGTCCAGAGTTTCTTTATATATCTGTAGCTGGGCATTCCTTTTAGGTTCCCTATTTTGGATATATGTTTTAATTCTCCTGCTTTGATCTTTTCTTTTATCAAATCTAAAAGTATCTCTTTATCATACTCAATGTATTCTCTTTTTTTTCTTTTGGCAGATCTCTTTTTTGAGCTGCTTTTTCTCTGAATTTTTTTCTCAGTTTCTTCCTCTTGGTCAGAATGTTTCAAAATTTCCGACTCTAAATTATTTTTTTCATTGTACATTTTATATCAACCGCCTTCTGGTATTTTGTTTTATAATTTCCAAAAAACATAAAATCCTTCACTCTATACTTAATTACCTGCCCTTTTACTGTATAAGCCACAAAAAACTGTATTATGTTTATAACGGTCTTTTTAATATCCCTGTTGCCTGAAACTTTTTCCGTTTATAAAATTCTACTTTCTCACCCAATTATAAATTTTAATAATATATTATTATGGAACATAGTTCCGAAAATGACGTAGGTTTTATATTGATTATTAATTCCAAAAAATGATTATCAATAGAAAGTACTGATATTTATATGCTTTAAAGTTTGTTCTCCAAAAAACACTTTTGGAACTATATTCCTATTAGTTATTATAGTTCTTTTATATCATTTTGTCAATAAAAAAAATTTATATTTATTTAATTATTTTATCTTATATCTATATATTTAAAAAATCAAGCTAAACATTTTAACAATATTATATGAACCAAGCATTGTTTTATAATCTAATTTAAATCATTTTGGAACAACGTTCTTTTTTATAAAAAATATTAGCAGATAAATTAGTATATTAATTTATCTGCTAAGCAAAAAAATAAGGCTTGATTAAGTGTAAAATATATCTTATTCTCAGTTATTATCTGATTTCAAGTTATATTTCAGCAATCAGCCTTATTCTTATTTTATGCTGTATATTTATTCAGAAGTTCCAATACTTCTGATTCTGAATCTGTATTTTCCAGTTTTTCCCTGAATTCATCATCCAAAATAGATTTTGAAAGTTTTATCAGTATCTCCAAATGTTCATTTGAGGCATTTTCCTCAGATACTGCTATCATAAAAACATACTTTACTTCCTCGTCTTCATCCCATTCTATCTCTTTTGTGAGTCTGGCAAAGGCAATTCCCGATTCCACCACTGAATTACATTTTCCGTGAGGAATAGCAAATGAATAACCTACAGATGTGGGATAACTTTCCTCTCTTTCTTTCAGTGCCGCTACAAAACCTTCTGTATGACAGAAATTACATTTTTGGCAATTATCCAGTTCTTTTTCTTTCCAGACACAGTTTAACTTTTTGTCATTTTGTATAAGTTCTGCGAGCTTTACAAGCACTTCTTCCTTATTTGCCGCATCTAAATGCAGTGTTATAAGATTTTCATTAATCAATGTACTCATTTTCTTTTCCTCCAAAATACTTTTTACTTTACTTGTTTCTGTATACTTTTTTACATCCAAGTTCCCTGAATTTCACAAGCCAGCTATCCACTTCACTGTCTTCGGGCATTTTTACTTCCACCTCATACTCATCACCTATACTGTCTGCTTTATTCTTGCCAAAATTGTGATAAGGAAGAATTTCTATTCCCAGAAGATCAGGATATTTCTTCTCAAGCTCTGCTATTTTCCTAAAATGTTTTTCTGTTATATTATGTTTGGGTATAAACGGACATCTTATTATTATATCCTTTTTCTTTGAGCAAATTAAGTCCAAATTTTCTAAAATTTTGTTTAAATCCTTAATACCTATTAATTTTTCAGATAATTCATCCTCACTTACTTTATAGTCAAACAAGAATAAGTCAGTATACTCTGCTACTCTTTCCACACTTTCCTTTGAGGCAAAACCGCTTGTTTCTACAGTTACGTGTATTCCCTGCTCTTTTGCCTCTTTTGCCAGAGCTGCTGTGAATTCCTGCTGACTAAGCGGCTCTCCGCCTGAAATAGTAATCCCTCCGCCTGTATTATCAAAGAATTTTTTGTCTTTTTTTACTTCGGATATAATTTCATTTACGCTCATTGATTTTCCATATATACTTAATGCATTTACCAGACATGCTTCGACACACTTACCGCATAATATGCATTTTGAATAATCTGTACAGTGTTTGTTATTTTCAAATTTATGTACATTTGCCGGACATACTGTTTCACATTTACCACACATTATACATTTATTTGCATCATATGATAACTGCGGCTGAAATTTTTTTGATTCAGGATTATGGCACCATAGACAGTTCAGCGGACACCCCTTCAAAAAAACCGTTGTTCTTATTCCCGGACCGTCATGTATTGAAAATTTTTGTATATCCAGTATGACTCCTTTTCTGTCCATTTTTATCCTTTCATTTATTTACTTACTCCAAATCTTTGTTTGATACGAAATATTTATGCTCTGCTTCTTTTCTTAATCATTCAGCGTTCTGTTCAAAATTTCTTCCTGTACATCTCTGTCCAGATTTACGAATTTTGCACTGAATCCTCCTACTCTTACTACAAGATTAGGAAACTTTTCAGGATTCTTATATGCTTCTTCGAGCTCTCCTTTTCCTACCACAGTTACCATTAACTGAGGGCCGCCGTTCTCAAAATAAGTTTTGAACATGCCTTTCATTATATCTCTGTTGCTGTTAAACATATTTTTGCTGAATTTTATATTTTGTACAGAACCGGCATGAAGATTTGCTTTTAATTTTACCAGTGAATTTAACATTGCCGTAGGACCGTTTTTATCTGCACCGCTTTGGGGATTATTTGCATTACTCATATATACTCCCGAAAGTCTTCCGTCAGCAGAAGCGCTTGTTGCTCTTCCCCATTCTGTATTTACCTGATTATTTATTATAACAACCAGATAAGAAAATAATCCTGCTTCTTTTGCTGAATTTCTTATACCATTACAGATGTAATTATGTATATCCACAGCTATATCATCTGCATAAGAATCATCATTACCGTATTTCGGCGCATTTACCAGTGCTCTTCTCATCTCCTCAAAACCATTAAAGTTTTTATTCACAGCCTCCACTACTTCTGCCAGTGTATATTTTTTATCTTCAAATACTACTTTTTTTATGGCTGTTAATGAATCTGTGGCATTAGTATTGCCGTATAATTCATTTGTTCCGCCGAGATACTCCACTCCGCCGTCAAGAAGCATCTCTCCCCTTCCTATACAGTCGTCTGTAAGAAGGCTTGTAAATATAAAGCCGCACAGATTATTCATCACTTTATATGAATATGCCTGAGCTTTTGATGTGATATCAATATAATAATCAAGAAGCTTTTTATACTGGCTGACTACTTCGTTAAAATCTGTTATTTTATCAGGTGTTTTTAATTCCACACCTCCGCTTTTATTTAAATTATCCCACGGATCTATCCCGCCGTTTAACGAAATATTCAAAATTTTCAGTATATTCATACATGTATTTGGTGTTCCTACACTTTTCCCGGATATAACAAATTCCCCGCACCCGAAAGGTACATACTGTTCCGCTGTTTTTTCATCTACCTGCATAGAATTCATAACTGCGGGAACATTCACATCATCATTGTACAGAATAGGATATGTTAGTCCCTCACCTATTGCATCCAAAGCATCATTATAGATTTCTTCGTTCATTCCGCTATAAATTCTCAATGTAAACTGAGGTTCGGTATCTTTATTTTCTCTTACTGCCTGTATTGCAAGTTTACAGAATATATCAGCAGTTTTTGGATTTTTTCTTCCTTTTCCGCCTACTATTACTCTTCCGTTTACTGTTGTTTTTCTGAATTCAATCAGTTTAAAGAGTGATTTTATGTACTCTTTGGCTTCATCTTCGGTAAGTCTTCCGGCTTTCAGGTCTGCTGCTAACAGTTCTCCAAGGTAATCATCCATTCTTCCGAAATTTACCACAGCTGCCAGCAGGCTGAAAAACCATGTAAGCTGTATACCTTCCAGTAATGTTACCGGTTTTCTTACTTTTATATTTTCCATTGCCGTGATCAGATTGTCCAGTTCTTTTCTTCTTTTTTCATCTGCTTCATTTTTAGCTGTTTTTGCCAGTTCTATATGATAATCTGCTGTTTTTACAAGCATATCAAGACATCCTAAAAAGCTTTTATAAACATGCTGTTTTTTTTCATCATTTGTATTTTCCAGTTTTTTCGTAAGAATCTCTCTTAGTCCTGATACTCCGTTTTCTACCAGAATGTTATAATTAAGATACATTCCGCTGAGCCTTGCAGTAGCTATTGCCGGATACTTTACATCCACAAATTTTCCCATTGTGTCATCTTTTAGCACATCATTAAAATATATAGTTCTTGTATCATTTTTATCCCAGTATTTTTCCATTACATCTACTCTTGCTTTCATAGTTTCATCAGTAAGTTTTTCCCTGAAAGCCTTTAACTTGGAAAAGATACAATAATGCCCCACTCCGCCTATAGAAGTCACACTCCCGAATCCTACAGGAAGTGCGTCCACACGACCGAGAACAAGATCCTGTTTCTCTATATTTCTGAACATTTTCGGATATATTACTTTCAGACATTCCAGTTCTCTTTTAAAAATATTACCGTTTGAATATTTCTCGTGTGTTCTGGTATATTCTTCCATTACATTAAGCTGTTCCTCAAGTGTCTTTTCACATTCTACCTTTTTATTTACTTCCACTTGCTCAACTACGCTTTTATCATTCATAAGTATTCCTCCATATCTAATAAGTTACTTCTCTTGAACTAAATATACCACACTTTATTTACTTTGTAAATATAAATTTGTAATAACAAATTTATATTTAAAATTTAGTATTTACAAATTTATATTTTCGGGGTATACTCTACTTGTAGAAAAATATTAAAGAATTTTTTTAGGAGGACTTTATGGAAACAAATAAGACGAATGACGGGATCTTTCTAATTGGTGTAACAGGATGCCCTACAGGGGTGGCTCACACGTACATTGCTGCTGAAAGCCTGCAAAAAGCTGCCGAAAAAGCCGGTATTTCTATTAAGGTAGAAACAAACGGATCAATAGGCGTAGAAAATTCTCCCACACCTGAAGAAATAGAAAAGGCAGCGGCTGTCATTGTTGCATGCGATAAACAGGTTGATTTAGACAGATTTGCCGGGAAAAAAGTGCTTTTTGTCCCAATAAAAAAAGTTGTAAAAGGTGCTGATGAAACTATTGAAAGAGTACTGAACGAAGATATCCCCGTATATAAGGAGGAATTAGCAGAAAAAGCTTCTTCGGAAAACAAAGAAAACAGCAGTAAGCTGAATCTCTCCACTGCTAGGGGTAATATTTACAAATATCTTATGAATGGTGTCTCACACATGATTCCCTTCGTAATAGTCGGTGGAATTTTAATAGCTTTATCTCTGGCACTTGGCGGAAAGCCTACTCCTCAGGGATTACAGATTCCTGAAGAAAGCCGTTGGAACAGTATTTTGAATATAGGAGTTCTCGGTTTTAAGCTTATGATTCCTATATTGGCAGGATATATAGCTTATGCTATAGGTGACAGACCGGCTCTTGCTCCGGGTATTATAGGAGGATGGATTGCCAATGACGGTTCTTTCTACAATGCCCCGTCTGGAACAGGATTTATAGGTGCTATTATTGCCGGATTTCTTGTTGGTTACTTTGTATTATTTATGAAAAAGTTTAACTGGCCTAAGATACTCCAGCCGCTTTTACCTATTATGATTATTCCTATTCTTGGTACATTATTTATAGGTGCTGTATTTATCTTTATTATTGGTGCTCCTATAGCTTCTTTAATGACAGCTATGACAAATGTGCTGATTAATCTTTCGTCTGGAAGTATTGTAGTAATAGGTCTGGTAATGGGACTTATGCAGGGATTCGACATGGGCGGCCCTTTCGGGAAAGTTGTACTGCTCTTTAACCTTGGATTGATTGCCAGCGGACAGACTTTATTTATGGGTGCACAGGCATGTGCAATTCCTGTAGCTCCTCTGGGAATGGCTATTTCTACATTTATCGGAAGAAAGCTTTTTTCCGAGGAAGAATTCGAGAACGGTAAGGCTGCATTTGCAATGGGACTTGTAGGTATCTCAGAGGGTGCAATACCTTTTGCCGCTGCCGATCCTCTTGCAGTATTTCCGGCTAATATGATCGGAAGTGCAGTAGCCTGTATCGCTTCTCTGTTATTCGGAGTTACATGCAGTGTGGCGCACGGAGGCCCTATCATAGTTCTTCTTGGTGCAATGAATAAACCGTTTCTTGCATTACTGGCTATGATTTTAGGTTCACTTGTTACAGCATTTATTTCACTTGGAATAAAATCTATACGTTACAGAAAAAGACAGCTGGTGCTGTAAAAACCAGAACAGGAAAAAATACTCTTTTATTGCCGAAACCGGTATAAAAGAGTATTTTTCTTATTCTTATCTATTTTTATTGATTATTTACAGCATTAGTTATATAATGATATAAAGAGATAACAAAATAATCACTACAAATTTGGAGGTAATTTTGAAATATATTGATATTTATGAAGATATAAAACAGAGAATACTAAATAAGAAATATCAGTCATGGAGTCCTCTTGACGGGGAAGTAATGCTCTGTAATTATTACGGAGTGAGCCGTACTACCATCAGAAAAGCAATTTCCATGCTGAAAAAAGAAGGATTTATTCATTCCAGACAAGGATCGGGAATATTTGTAAATCCTCCGGAATTTTATGAAGACCAGAATTTGAAGAGTTTATCCGAAATGCTGGATTCACATACTCTAAAGACAAAAGTAGTAAAATTTGAAAAAAATGTAAAAAATAAAGAACTTTCCGAAATGTTTAATGTTCATCCAGACAGTAATTTTTTCCATTATCTGAGAGTAAGGATTATAGATGAAGTGCCGAAGGTCATAGAAGAGACATATATGCCGGAATTTTTATTTAAGGAAATGACTAAGGAAGTAGTGGAAAAATCTATGTTCGACTTTATCGAGAATACTTCAGGATATAAAATAAGCCATGATTCCAAAGAGATAAAAGGTGTACAGCTCACAAAAGACGAGGCAAAACTGCTTAATCATAAGGAAAATGACATTGCCCTTGAAATAACTCATAAAGTTTATCTCATAAAATCTATACTTGCACAGTATACTAAAGAAATAATTATTGATAACTTTTTTAAGGTTATTACCGTAAAATAAAAAATCCCCTGAGTTTTGGATGAATATTCAGGGGATTTTTATATTAATATTCTATATTTTTTTTACTATTTTTGCAGGGCAGCCTGCTGCCAGCACATTATCCGGAATATCCTTTACTACTACCGAACCTGAAGCTACCACTACGTTATTCCCTATGGTAACTCCGGGATTCACTACAGTTCTTCCGCCAAGCCATACATTATCTCCTATTTTTACAGGTTTGGCCGACTCTATTCCCGATGTTCTTTCTGCTGCATCAAGTGGATGGGTAGCAGTGTAAATATGCACTCCCGGTGCCACAAAGCAGTTATCTCCTATTTCTATACTGCAT
Source organism: Sebaldella sp. S0638 (assembly GCF_024158605.1). Classification (NCBI taxonomy): domain Bacteria; kingdom Fusobacteriati; phylum Fusobacteriota; class Fusobacteriia; order Fusobacteriales; family Leptotrichiaceae; genus Sebaldella; species Sebaldella sp. S0638. Next base: position 166,377 of record NZ_JAMZGM010000001.1, read on the forward strand.
ACATCAAGAAAAACACAGTCAAAATTAGCATAAAAATTGTCTCCGACGCTTATATTATAGCCGTAATCACATTTAAAATGAGATTCTACGTATACATTCTTTCCGGCTTTTCCAAAGATTTCCCTGATTTTTTTCTCTCTTTTTTCCTGTTCATCTTCACTTATATCATTGAATTCCCTTACAGCTCTTCTGACACTCGCTCTCTCTTTTACCAGTATTTCATCATAAGCATTATAATTTTCACCATTTAACATCTTTTCTTTTTCGCTTTTCATAAAAAGTCCTCTCCCTGTTTTATTATTGCTCTGCTCCTGATTTTACCAGCAAATTTTCAATTTCCTTATACTTTCTTTCTTTTGCATGCATAAACGGAGTCACACCGTTTTTGTCTGCTATATTAGGATTGGCTCCGTGTTTCAGAAGCAAATCTGTAATCTCAATATGCTTTTTCCCGCCGTCTCCGAGAATAATCGCTTCGAGAAGTGCCGTCCAGCCGAGATTATTTATATGATTCACATTTATATCAGTATTTTCAAGAAGATACTTTACAGTTTCGGTATGTCCACGCTCAGAAGCAGGGATCAAAGCTACTCCGCCATATCTGTTCGTAATTTTTGTATCTGCCCCGGCTTTTACAAGAAGCTTTAGTATATCGAGCTGCCCTTCTGCACCTGAATAAAGAAAAGGATTGTTTTTCATATCATCCTGTGCATTAATATCAGCTTTATTTTCTATAAGCAGTTTTGAAATTTCATAATTATTATTATAAACTGCAATCATAAGAAGCGTTCTGTCTCTCTCATCTTTCACATTCACATCTGCCCCTTTTTCAAGAAACTCTTTTGTTTTATTATAGTCATTACTCTCCACTGCATTGATAATCTCACTTTTCATGTCTGAAACCTCCTTTTGCTCATTCCTGTTTTTCCCCATACTGCATTGATATATTAATACAACAGTCAGAATTAATATTACCGGCAAAAATATTTTTTTCGTCATTTTTTCGCTGCTCTCTCCTAAACCGGAAATTTTTCTAAATCTTCCATAATCTTATCATATGTATCGCTTCCTTCATAACCCAGCATTTCAAATACTATTTTCTGACGTTTCATTGCATTAAGAGCCAGTTCTTTTAATTCCGGACTTATTTTCCCGGTAATTTTTATCTCGCCCAATGCTACTGCTATTATTACCTGATCTGTAGCTATAAGGGAGTATTCGTCTTTTTCTATAAGTTCTGTTATTTTTTTCTTGCTAAAATTATCAGGTTTCAAATAATGAAAGTCCCATATTTCAGAAACAATTCTTTTGGGAAGTGTAAATATTTTCCCCTCATAATCACCGCTTTTAAATAAGTCTTCCAGTTCATAAAGTGTATCTGCACCATTGTCATTTCCGAAAGGTGCTTCATCATCAGCACAGTCATAATAGAATTCTTCACTGAAATACTCCACAAAATTCGGATGGCTTGTTTCTCTTGCAAGTCCTGTTTCCTCTTCATCAAGATATAATTTGCTCTCTTCTTTTGCCATAATTAGACCTCCTTAAATACAATAATTTCATATTAAAAATTTAAAATTAAAAACTGTCTTATTGCTTTTACTAAAAATAAACCACTTTCATTTACAAATCAGGCTCGTTTTATCTGCATATTCCGCTGTTTACAGCTACCTTTTTCACTGCTTCCGCCACATATTCCGCCACTCTTTTATCAAATACATCAGGAATTATGTAATCCTTTCTTAGGTCACCATCCTCAAGAATATATGCTATAGCCTTTGCAGCTTCTATTTTCATATCTTCTGTTATTTTCTTCGATTTAGCATCAAGCGCTCCCCTAAAAAGCCCCGGAAATGCCAATACATTATTTATCTGATTAGGATAATCGGAACGTCCGGTTCCCACTACAGCTGCGCCTGCTTCCAAAGCATCTTCGGGCATTATTTCAGGCACAGGATTTGCCATGGCGAAAATAACCGCATCTTTATTCATATTCGCTACCATATCTTTTTTTAATATATTTCCCGCTGACACACCAATAAATATATCTGCTCCTGCCAAGGCGTCTGCAAGATTTCCTTTTTTATTATCTGTATTTGTGATTTCGGCAAGTTCTTTATGAAGTTCATTATATCCGCTGATATCATCTCTGTTCAGAATTCCTGATTTATCCACAGCAATAATATCTTTCACTCCAAGCTCTTTTACCATCTTACAGATAGAACTCCCTGCTGCTCCTGCACCGTTAACCACCACTTTTGCATCTTTCAGATCTTTCCCCAAGAATCTGTAAGCATTTATAAGTCCGGCGGTTACTACTATTGCAGTACCATGCTGATCATCGTGAAAAACAGGAATATCCAGCTCTTCTTTCAGTCTTTTCTCTATTTCTATACATCTCGGTGCTGATATATCCTCAAGATTTACCCCGCCAAGACTCGGTGCAAGAAGTTTCACCGTTTTTATGATCTCTTCGGTGTCCTGTGTATCAAGACAAATGGGAATTGCATCCACTCCGGCAAATTCCTTAAATAAAATTGCCTTTCCTTCCATTACCGGCAGTGCAGCTTCCGGTCCTATATTACCCAGCCCCAGCACAGCAGAACCATCTGTTACTACTGCTATCATATTTCCCTTCGATGTATATTTGTAGGCATCCTCTTTATTTTCAGCTATTCTCTTACAAGGCTCGGCTACTCCCGGAGAATATGCAAGACTCAAATCTTCTCTGTTTTCCACCTTTACCTTAGATACTACCTCGATTTTCCCCTTGTTTTTTTCATGCAGTTTCAGTGATTCATCAAATACAGACATTCTTTTCTCCTTTTTATGATATTATTCTTCTCTATATTTTTCCTGACCTTCAATATAAAGATCATTTCCGTGTATATCATTAATTACAATAACGGGAAAATCTTTAACCGCCAGTTCCCTTACAGCCTCTGTGCCTAATTCTTCCCAGGCTATTACCCTTGAGCTTATTATTGCCTTGGAAATCAGTGCCGCCGCACCTCCCGCCGCTGCAAAATACACAGCTTTATTCTTTACTATGGCACTTTTGACTTCATCAGACCTTTCGCCTTTACCTATCATTCCCTTTAATCCTTTTTCCAAAAGCAGCGGTGTATAAGCGTCCATTCTTCCGCTGGTAGTAGGTCCGGCACTTCCTATTATCTGTCCCGGCTTTTCAGGGGTAGGCCCTACGTAGTAAATAACCGCCCCTTCAGGTTCAAAAGGTAATTCCTGATTATTTTCCAGCAGTTCGCACATCTTTTTATGAGCCGCATCTCTTGCTGTATATATTATCCCGGAAATTTTTACTATATCTCCGGCTTTTAATTTTTCTATATCGTTTTTTTTCAAAGGGGTTTCTATATTCATTTCGTCTCCTTGATTTTACACTATAATTCTGTTTCTTTATGTCTCGCAGAATGGCAGTTTATATTTATTGCCAGCGGAAGTGAAGCAATATGACAAGGGTATGAATTCACCTTAACTGCAAGTGCTGTATTTTTCCCGCCGAGTCCCATAGGTCCAATTCCTGTTTTATTAATCAATTCCAAAAGATCCTTTTCCAATTCTCTGTTCACCGGGTCAGCACTTTCATCATCAATTTCTCTTAACAAAGCTTCTTTAGCGAGCATTGCTGCTTTCTCAAAGCTTCCTCCGAGACCAATCCCGACTATTATCGGCGGGCAGGGATTTCCTCCGGCACTAAGAACCGCTTCTACCACGGCTTTTTTTACCCCTTCTGTCCCATCGGAAGGCTTTAACATTTTTACCATACTCATATTTTCACTGCCTCCGCCTTTTGGTGCTACAATGATTTTCAGCTTGTCAGAGTTCGGGATCAGCTTTGTATGAATAACCGCAGGTGTGTTGTCTTTTGTATTAACTCTGTCAAGAGGGTGCTTTACCATTGACTTTCTCAGATAGCCATTTTCATATCCTCTTCTTACACCTTCATTTACAGCTTCATAAATATCACCGTTTACCTTTACTTCCGTTCCTATTTCAAGAAAAACTACTGTAAGTCCTGTATCCTGACACATTGGAACATGTTCCTTTTCAGCTATTTCATCATTTTCTATTATCTGCATAAGGATGTTTTTCCCTGTGTCGGAAACCTCATTATCAAGCGCTGCTTTCAGTTTCTCCATTATGTTTTTATCAAGAAAGTAATTTGCTTCTATACATAATCTTTCCACTTCCGATGTTACTTTTTCCAAATCAATTTGTTTCATTACTTTTCCGCCTTCTAACTATATTTTTCGGATAATTTTTCCAGACTGCCGTAATCAATTTTGCCGTTATGTCTTTTATCCACCGGAATTTTATCTATAAAAATTATTTTATCTGCGCTAATCCCCATTTCATTTATTTTCACTTCCAGATTATCCTGAATCTGAAACTGTTCTTCTTTATCCTCTGTATAATGAATTTCTATAAATAAAAGAATTCTACCTTTTTTACTGATAATTGCTGTTCTTTTTATATCTTTTTCAAAAGAAAGCATTGTTTCTATGGAAAAAGGATAGATTTTTTCACTGTCTCTGGAAATCTCTGCTTTTGCCCTTCCAAGAAGCCACAGCCTGCCTGAATCATCTATATATCCGAGATCGCCTGTTCTATGCCAGAATTTATCTTCTATTACTAATTTTGTCATATTCCCGCTGCCTCTTATATCATTCAGATAAGTATCCAGTACATGATCACCTGATACAATAATCTCCCCTTTTTCACCCTGTTTCAGTATATTCACAGGATCTCCGAAGCTTATTTCAGGATCATTTTCTATTATCATTAAATCTATGTCCTCTATGATTTTTCCCGCAAGAAGTCCGCCGCCGTTTTTCATTTTTTCCACATCGTTTTCTTCTAATTCATTATAGCATAATTCAGCCATTGGTTCAGCCTCTGATGAGCCGTAAATTATTTTTATTTCAGCATAAGGAAATAATTTTTTCAGGTTTTCCATTATCTCAGGAAATACAGGTACTCCCCCTGTGATAACCTTTTTTATACTATGGATACTTCTTCCTGTATTTTTATGTATTTCTATCATATTATCAAAAAATGAAGGAGGAGCAAGTATTGTATCCACACTTTCCGACATTATCTGCCCTGTAATAAGTCCGCCGTCAGTTTCCTCTATTTTCCTCAGATCTGTATCTGGAATTATACTTGTGAGTCCGCTGTGCATGTTTGATAATAAAAACATGGGAAATGCCACTAAAACTTTGTTATGTTCTGATATTTCAAGAGTTTTTTCCAGCACTTTCTGCTGTGCAGCAAGAAAACCGTGTGTTCTCAAAAGCCCTTTCGGTGTTCCTGTACTCCCGCTGGTAAATGTAACAAGTGCTTTTGTATCAGGAGCTGTTTCACTGCACGAAAAATCAAAAGAGTAATCTTCATATTCGGAAAATTTCCTGAATCCCGGCATTTTGCCGTTAGTCATGTATTTATTAGGTATTTTTCTTATTTCACTGTTCATATAGCAGAACATTCCCGCTTTTTTCCCGGAAATTATCAAAGCCTTTAACGGATGTATTTTACAGCAGTTCTTTATATGATTTGAATCTGCATAAGGATCAATAAAAACAGCTACCAGTTTCATCTTAAATATTGCCGCCAGTATAGAGTATAATTCCACAGACATCGGCAGAAACAGTAAAACACCATCTCCTTCCTGAAGTCCTGACTCTTTGAACATATTGGCTATTTTAGATGAATTTTTTTCAAGATAATTAAATGAGATTCTTGATGAAGTTTTAGTATCAATAACAGCTGTTTTATTAGGTAATTTTACAGCAAGTTCTTTTAGGATATCTGATACATTCATGATATCACCCTCCCGTACAGATGATATGTTCTCATGATTTCACCATATTTTCCGGAGATTTTCCCGGACATATTATCTTTATGAATCAAAGCATGAATTATATTTTTATAACCCTTTTCCACAGCAGTCTCATGAAATTTTTCCAGCAATACTGTTCCAAGTCCGAAATTCTGATATTCAGGATTTACTGCAAGAGTTTTTAAAATTACTGTCTCTATTTTATTCCCCGAAGACATCTCGTTATAATCAGGGATTCCAAAGACAAAACCTGCGGGTTTTCCGCTTTTATATGCGGTATATATAAAATCACAGTCCATGACATCCTTTATCTTCATATAAGAAGATATGAAATCTTCCCTGCTTATTTCCGAATATAAAAAGTTATCCTTAAACGACTCTATAGACATATCATATATTTCATTTATATATTTGTCAAAGTTTTCTTTATTAATTTTTTTTATCACTAAATCAGAATAAAATTTCATTTTTTTTAATTTTTCTGATACTCTGAATTTTTTCTCAGGCTCTTTTACCAGTACGGAATAATACTCTGCAATTACTTCATATCCTGATTCCATGAATATTTCAGGCCATTCCGGCGGATTATACGGTTCCAGAAAAAACGGATTTTTATTATCTCCTGTTATAAATCTGTATTTCTGCCATGTATTCCCGTCCAAAGGCCCTATAAGATATTCCAGTCTGTATTCCTTTGCCCTCTTATACATATACTCTGTTAAAAACAATCCCGCTTCTTTATTTTCAGCAGCAAAATGTCCGATATATCCCGTTTTTTTTCCCTGTATTTTATTTCCGGCATTCCATAATGACGCCCTTGCGAGAATATTCCCCTTATCTTCCGCAACAACACTTTCCAAAGCACCACATTTCTTCACATTTTCCCTGTCCAGATCAAAGCTTTCAAAATTACAAAATTTTTCCAGCTCATTTTCTGAAATAATATTTATCTTCATATAACCACCTTATTTTAAAAAAATATTTTTCCCCATATTGGTATTAAAACTATAAACGAACATAAAAATACTGTGAGCAGATGTTTTATAAGCCTGTGTTTATTCAGTGTATAATTTTTTCTTTCAGGCTGTAAAAAATTAAATATCAGTGTTGATAAACATACTGCTATTATGCAAAAAATCCAGATTACTTTTTCAAAAGAATCTGAAAAAATATTCATAAATATTGTAAGATAGGATATTCCTATCAGGCTGTTTATTAAAACCACCCTCTTAAAATCTATTTCAGGGTGTGTATATCTCATTCTCGCTGTCCCGATTATGGATAAATGTGATGAAATAACTGTGAGATACACATAAAATATATCCTCTGTATTTGTTATTCTGTAAATAACAAGCCAAAAAAGTGCTGGCAGACATATAATCAGCATTGTGAAAAAATCATAAGGTTCTTTTTTGTCAAAGTCAGGTTTTACAGTAACTGCTCTATATAAAACATAAAGAAAAAGAGTAGCCATAGTCCATTTTAAACCGCCTGTAATCCATACAAAATAACAGTAAAATGCTCCTGTCAAAGCTGCATCGTCTGATAGAGATGCGTATTTCTTTCCGAAAATAACTATTAAAAATAAAATTATCGTAACCAGAAGATTTATTCCCGTGGTGAAAATATCAGCTTCCATGGAACTTTTTAAAATAAAGAAACTTAACACGGGAACAAATATATTATCCAGTCCCCTCCATGATATAGCTTCGAGAATCATAGACAAAAACGCCATTAATAATGAAATTATCACTGATTCTGCAAGACCCAGAGGCGTAAAAAGAAGCAGCGATCCCAATGTTATGAATAATGTAACAAAGAAAAATATTGCTGATCCCTCTACTGATTTTTCTCCTACTACGGATTTATATTTTATTTTCCCGAACCTCACTCCTCCCAAAGCTGCCAGTGCATCTGGAAAAATGAGAATCAGAAGAGGTATATAATACAATATTCTGTTTGAATATGAAAATACCCACAGTATCACTATACTTACTATAAAGTACAAATCTCCCCTTGATTTTCTTTCTTCTTTTCTAAGTGCCTTTCCTATTCCTCCGCTGAATTTTTCCATATTTCTTAGCAGTAAAAGCACTATAATAAAGAATATTCCCAGATATACCACTCCTGTAAGCGTTTTAAAAATCAGCGGAAACAGCAGAGCTATGAGTCCCGATCCTATATGAAGAAGTTTTCTTGTTAGTTCCGAATCTGCTTTCCCCTTCTTCTCCAGTCTGTCAATTACCAAAAAAAGCAATCCATACAGTAAAAAAATTATCAGGATAAATACCAGTGTTTTCATTTTACTATCCTTTCCACCACAAAACCGGAATAAAAAAATGTTTTATCTATGGCATGAAGATTTTTTGCTGTTTCTGACAGGGAAATGATCTTATTTCCCAGTTCTTCCGGTCTGCTTCTCGGTACCATCATATTCCAGTATGCTAATACTGCACCGTTTGAAGAAAATTCATATATCTTTTCCAGAAGTTCTTTGTACTTTTCACTGGAGATATATTCAAATATATCGCTTAAATTGAATTTATCTATAGTTTCTTCTGAAGTTTCCAGATACTTCTCTATACTTACATTGTGTAATTCCAGCCTGTTCAGATTACTTTTTATTTTTTGAAAATTTTCCTTTCTCATGGCAAAAGGAAGATTTTTGGTATATTTTCCTGTAAGTATATATTCTATATAGGGATTTTCAGATACATCAAGTTCGGTAAAAGCATACTTTGCCTTTTCTGACATTACAGCTGAAAGACTCGTATTATCAGCATAATCAAAAAGTCTCGGGTCTCTCCCCAGTTTTCCCACAATGAACTTTGAAAAAAATATTCTGAATAGAATCTTCCATCTCAGATTATTCCATTTTTTATTATAAAATTCATATCTTTCTTCTTTATTTTTCTTTTCAAGAAGTTCCGCCACTCTTTTTTGGCTGTGAATAAGACTCAGGACTTTCTTTCTGAAAATCTGAAAAAAGTTATCGAATCTTCCGGTATTTATTACTCCTGCCTCTATTAAAGCCATATTCTCATTCCAGTATTTCTCAGTTTCTCCCAAAAGATAATCCTTTAATTTTCCATAGTATTCCTTTCTTCTTCTGCTCTCGCTAAACCCTAAAAATTCCAGCATTTCTTCATATTCAAGTGCCAGAAATGCGGCCTTTTTCAGCTCTACAAGTCTGAGCTGGACAGGATTCAGATCTATTCCTATTATCTTTCCCGGATTCTTAACCAGCATAGCAAAAGTATTTTCCCCTGCTGATGCTATGGACATACACACATCCCCTTCTTTAATATCCAGCACCTCAAGTAAAATCTCCGGATCTTCCCAGCATTGCGCATATCTTATTATAGAAAAATCAACTTTTCTGCTTACTTCGCTCTCCATTATACCTCCGCTTTTTTGATAACTCCTGTGCTTCCGTCTAATTCCACTATATCTCCGTCTTTCAGCCAGTCTGTGACCTTATTTACTCCGACCACTGCCGGTATGCCAAGCTCCCTTGCCACAATTGCGCTGTGGGAAAGCAGGCTTCCTTTTTCCACTATAAGTCCTTTAGCAAGAGGAAATACCATTACCCAGCCTGGATCAGTGGAATGTGCTACTATTATACTGCCTTTTTCTATAACGGTTTCATTAGGATTCATTACTACCTGAACTTTTCCCCGTACTATTCCTTTACAGCAGCCTGTCCCTTTTCTTATATCAGTATTGAGATTATCATCTTTATCAAGGGAAATATACTCAAAATCATCGCTTATAACCCCGAAAGTTTTAAATCTGTCAGGAAGTCTGTCCTTTTTTCTGTCTTCCCCAAGCTTTATCTTTCTCAGCTCCACTGTTTTTTTCATGTCAGGAAATGTAGAAGTCCCGTTTATCAAAGAAAATATCTCATCTTTTTCGAGATAAAATATATCTCCTTTATTATCAATAATTCTCTTTTCCTGAAATAATTCGCCCATTCTCAGAAAAATTCTTCTTACCTTGCCGTAAACTCTGGTTCTTTCATATCTCAGATTTTCCCTCAGTGCTGTATGCTTCCTTGCGAGCCTTAGCGTTCTTTTAAATCTGTATTTTTTTATAATATTACTCTTGAGTTTATCAAATACTTCTTTCTCTTTATCTTTCAATTCTGCCAAACTGTCATTCTTTTCCCGTTTTTCACTCTTTGCTGTTTCAAAAACTGTTTTTAATAAAAGTTCGGGATTTTCATGTAATGTTGGTGATTCTAGTTTCAGCTCGGCTATACTTCTGTCCCCGAATCTTTCCATATATTCATCAAAAATCTTTCTGAATTTTTCACTTTCAAATACTTTATTCTCAAAGTTTTTTATATCAGCGGCATTATTTATTATCCCCTCATCCCTGACAATATCTGCCATCTTTTCTATATATTTTGAAGGTTCCACACTCATAATTTCAGTTTCATGTACTATTAGTTCATTATGAAGGATTCCGTCTTCAGTATCCAGTTTATATTTTTGTATTCTGTTTTTCAGCACCCCAAATGATATCATTGTATAGAAATCATTTAAAATAGGGGTCTGCCAGTTATATAAAAGCTTATTTTCAAGTTCTGTATAATAATTATATAACTCATATTCCGACATTTCCCCTGTATTTCTATTTTCAAGAGTATTATTCAAAAGCTTTTTAAATCTTTTTACTTTAACATCTATAAAAATAAAGTTTATCCCAAATCCCAAAAAAGTCCTTACAAGTGTTACTCTGCTAAAAAAACGTCCTATACTGCCGGTTTCCTTTATACTTTTTTCCACTTCTTCGGGAAGTTCCTCTTTTACACCCATCATCTGTTCCATAAACTTTCTGTTTGCCTTAAATCCCGGAAAAAGTGTAAGAAGTTTATACCAGTTTAAAAGATTATAATAAATTCTGCTGTTAAGATATCCCAGCATACAGTTAAACACAGGCAGATAATCTCTTATTGTTTTTTTATCCACACCCATCAGCAGGGAAAACTGCTCGTATACCTTGGAATAAACACTTCTCACAAAAGAAAATGTAAGAGGAAGGGTTATTCCGCTGTAGCTTTCCACAATATTGCTGTTATCCCATATGATTTCCCTTTCTTTTTTCCGGTTTTTTCCAAGTGTGGTAACAGGTCTTGACTGTAATATATAAATTTCACCGTTTTCAATTCCCCATTCAATATCCCTAGGAGACCCGGATTTTTCCTCTGCTTTCTTTACTATAAGAGCGATTTTCTTTATATAATCATCATTCAGAACCTGACCATTTCTTTTGTCGATGTCTGTTTCTACATTTATAATACCTGAACCATTTTTATTATCCAAAACACGCATGATTTCTTTTTCATTTATCTGTTTACTGAGAATCTCGTTATTTTCCAAACTTACTATATATGTATCTCCCGAAATCTCCCCATTTACCAAACTTGACCCGAGACCGTATACAGCACTGATCACTGCTTCATTATTCCCGTTTACCGGATTTTTACTAAAGGCTACACCTGCTGATTCGGAATTTATCATTTTTTGTACTATTACAAAAGGAAGTTCATATTTTATATCTATATTATTGTTTTTTCCATACTCATATATATGATCTGCAAACATAGACTTCCATACTTTTTTTATATAAATTTCTATATCTTCTTTTTTTACATATAAAAAACTTTCCAGCTGACCGGCAAACGAAAACTTTTCAGAATCCTCAGCCCGTGCAGATGACCTTACTGCATAATATTCAGCAGCTCCAAGCTTCTCTGCGGCATCCAGAATCTGAATACTGTTCTCCCCAAACTGAAATTTATCTGTTAATTTTATAATTTCACTTTTATCACTAAAACTGGTAATGTCTTCTTCAATATTATCGTAAAAAATCTCCGGACTTACCCCAAACCATTCAGGAACAGTAAATCCATATTCTTCCAGTTCAAAAAGCCCTTTGATTTTTCCCCCGGTATTTTGAAAGCTGTGATAATTTTCCCTGTTCACAATATATTTTTTCATCTCTACCCCTTAATCAGCGGAATTATTCCCAGCATTAAATATACTGCCAATATCCATACCCCTGAAATTATTTCAAATATTCCTCCGTTTTTACGTTTTTTTATAAATTCAAATGATTTTATCACTGTTACTGTCACTATTAATCCAAGCAATATTCCTGTCAGAGCCAGAGAGTTTGTTTTTACAGCCGTTACCATACATAAAATAAAGCTTAGTATCTGTATAAAAACGAATATTAATACTGAATTTTTTATTCCCCATAACTTACTGTATGTTGACACCCCGTCTTCTTCATCTTCCGGAGCCCTTATTTTTCTTCCTGTTTCAGTACACATTCCATTTAAAAACCCTATTATCAGGTATAAACAAACATACGGCAGATATTTCCATTCCGGAAATGCGCCAAACTGATAAATAATAATAAATAAATGAAATAATATCATGATAATCATATGTGAAAAAACATAAACAGCCTGATGTTTATTCAGCCATTCAGGAACAAAAAATTCTTTTGTCATAAGTAACATGTACAGATAAACTAAACAAAATATTATAAGGACATTTTTATTAAAAAGTAAAATTAGTATGACCTGTATTAAAAATCCCCCGATACCTATATTCCTTAATTCTTTCAGTGTTACAAGCCCTCTTGGCACAGGTCTGTAAGCCCTGTATTTCATGTCTTCTTCAAAATCCTTAAACTCGTCTGCTATTCTTAACTGAAGAAAAAATATAAACATAATAACAAAAACAATAATTATATCTTTTAGTACCGGAAATACAAAATTATTTTGAAGTATCTGCACAAAGCACAATGTGGAAACTGAAAGAATCAATATCAAAAGACCATGTTTAAATACCGGAAATCTCTCTTTCTGATAAATATATAACGTCTTTAATGTCATTATTCCCCCTTTTTATTTCTCATCCTTGAAAAAATCTTATGAGCTCTTGTAAAATTATTCGAACATATTGCAGCAGATATGGATAATTCTCCTGCCAGACACATTCCTGCTACTATTTCAGCAAATTTACCGGCATTTCCCGCTCCATATGCCCCTAGAACTTCAAGATATGTTTTCTGTGTGGGAAGAATTGTCCCTCCGCCCACTGTTCCCACAATAAGATTGGGAAGTGTTACCGAAGCATAAAGACTATCATCTTCAAGTGCCTCAAATCTCGTAAGTCCTACAGACGATTCAGAAACACATGCTGCATCCTGACCGCAGGCTATATATATTCCCGCAAGAGCATTGGCGTAGTGTCCCTGATTCCCGAATACACCGCTTTGTATCCCGCCGTTCTGCGTTACCTGATAAAACTTTTCCATCTCACGGGCAGTTACATTTAATCTTTTTTTCAGTAGTTCTTTTGGTATTACTACTTCGCATACTACCTTTTTACCTCTTACACTCTGGAATGACTGGGAAGATGCCTTCTTATCACCTGACATATTCGCTTCTACATACCATTTTTCCGGCTTTACCGCAGAATTTTTCTCTATGTATTCACAGGCTTTTTCAGTGGCTATAGTCACCATATTCTGTCCTGAGGCATCTCCTGTGGTATAAATAACATTAAGGTATACTCTGTTTCCCTCCACTGTTATATTTATATCCCTTACTCTGGCATATCTTGATGTACTTTCCGCCTGTTCCACTATCCGCTCTTCGTTTTCACTGAGCCAAAGCAGGAATTTTCCCACTTCAAGCATATTTTTAAATAAAAAACACGGACATCTTGATACTCCCTCGCTCAAAACAAATGCACTGCATCCTCCGACTTCTGATATCAGCTGGCTTCCTCTTGTATAGGATGCGAGCATTGCAGCTTCAGTAGTTGCCATAGGTACATAAAATTTCCCCTGTGCATGACTGCCGTTTATAATTATAGGCCCTGCTATTCCCACAGGAACTTTGGCAATCCCAATGTAATTTTCTATACTGAGACCATATGTCTCCAGATCTTTTTCCCTGTTATCACCCAATATAAGATTTTCCTGTTCTTTTGTAAGGTTTAATAATTTCAGCCTTTCATCAAAACTTTTTGAGTCATAGCCGAATTTTATATCTTCGTATTTTATTCCGTCTTTTTTACTTAGCTTTTTCTCTATTTCCTCAAAAGTAAACTTTTTAAAAACATTACTTACAGTATTCTTAAAATTTAATTTTCCTATTCCCATAAGCGACCACCTTTTCTCTTCATAAAACACTTAATTTATTCTGATATATTCCATTAATTATACCACAAAACATAGAATTTTTCTCCATTAAAGTCCTGTTTTTACAAAACTTCTTTCAGGGGACACAGAGAGTTATAAATACTAAAATCTTTATAGAATATCCGTATATTTAAAAAAGGAAAATAAAATCACTGCCGTATCCGGCATATTTTATCTTCCTTATTTATTAATTTTGTACTGCTTTAGTTAAAGGCGGAATAATTTGTTTCTTTCTTGAAACTACTCCATTCAGTGTCAAAATTCCGTTATTCATGCTTTGTCCAAAAGCTTTTTCCGCTATATCCGCTCTGCTTCCAGCTGCCATTGCTACAGAATTGTTATTTAGTATATCAGTAATTACAAACATAAACATATCAAGATTTTCTTTTGTTATAAAATCACTTATTGATTTTTCAAGTTCTGCTTTTTTAGCAAGCAGTTTATTTGTGTCAACAGTACTTACCTGAGCAACTGCCAGTTTAAGAGTATCTATCTCAAATATTTTCATATCCATATTAAGCAGTTCTTCATTAGTTTTATCATCTAGGTTTGTTCCTGCTATAAGCATGTCAATACCGTATTTTTCAAGGTCTGTTCCAGAAATAACAGCCAGTTCTTTTGCAGCTGCCACATCTCTGTCAGTGCATGTAGGCGACTTAAATAAGAGAGTATCAGACACTATTGCACTCAGCATTAATCCTGCTATATTCTTTTCAGGAACCAGTCCTGCTTCTTTATACAGCTCAAAAACCAGTGTAGAAGTACATCCTACTATATCCATTCTTACTTTCAGAGGCTCATCAGTATGAAAATTCGATATTCTGTGGTGATCCACCAGTTCCAGAATCTTAGCTTCTTCAAATCCGTCTGCTGTCTGTGTTCTTTCATTATGATCCACGAGTATTACACTTTCCCCGCTTATATTTGTCTGTAATCTTGGCTTTTCCACATTAAAATGTTCCAGAACATACTCTGTTTCCTTATTAATCTCACCGAGTCTTATCGGTATTGTATTTGCTCCTGTTTTATTTTTTAAAGCCGAATAGGCTATTGCTGAACATATACTGTCTGTATCAGGGTTTTTGTGTCCTAATACCAATATTTCTTTTGACATTAATTCTTCCTCCTAATTTTTATTTATCTATTCTTATTTAATTATATAAGCCGCCAAAGGCAGATATTATAGAAAAGATCAAAAAAGTCGTCAAAAAACCTATTGCTCCTCCTACAAGTACCTCTTTAAAACTGTGTATTTTTGATTTTACCCTGCTTTGTGCTACTAAAAGTGCCATTAATAATCCAAGAAGCAGTATTCTGATATCACTTGTCAGAAATAAAATCATTGCAAAAATAGAAAATGCTATTGCACTGTGTCCGCTCGGCATTCCTCCTTCAAGCGGTGTTCCTTTTCCCCAGAAGGCCTTTAGCGTAACAACTATAAGACATATAAGTCCCAGTGTTATTGCCACTATATTCCCTGTTCTTGCTGCTATTCTGGTAATCTGGAGATTAGTATTAAATATATTCAGTATTCTATCATAAAAAATCAGATATCCTACTATTATTGCATTTATTGCCGCTATCAAAACACCGGCTGCTGCTACGTCTTTTGCCAGTTTGGCAAGAACATGCCTTTCGGGAGATATTAAATCCACGATTGCTTCTACTGAGGTATTTATCAGTTCGGTAATAAGAACAAGCGAAATAGTCAGAGCCAGAACCATCAGTTCCAGTTTGCTTATATTAGTCAGTATGGCAATGGTAATTATAACAATTGATACAAAAACATGTACTTTCATATGTTTCTCATGTCTTATTGTTTCAATGGTACCTTCTATGGCAAAGTTAAAGCTGTCTATTATTTTCCTGTCCCGTTCTCTTTCTTTTTTTATATCCCAGTCCAGATCCTGATATTTTTTAAAAAATTTAAATTTCTTCACTGTGATCAGCCTCTCTCATAGCCAATTTCTTTTAGTAACTGCTCTTCCTTCTCTCTCATTACTTTTTTATCTTCTTCGTCAATATGGTCATATCCCAGCAGGTGAAGCATCCCGTGACATAATACATAATAAAATTCTCTTTCTACGCTGTGTTCATATTCTTCTGCCTGTTCCCTTACTTTTTCCTCGGAAATTATTATATCTCCCAGAATATTAAAAGGCCCTATATTTTCTGTTTCATTATAGGCAAACGAAATAACATCAGTCGGAGTGTCTTTTCCTCTGTATTCACTGTTGATGTTCTTTATTACCTCATTTGTAGTTATCAAAAATGATATATATATATTTTCTATATTTTCCACTTTCTCATGTTCAAGGATCAGATCCACAAACTCGTTTATTTTTTCTTCATCCATAAATTCCTGTACATCTGAAATATCATAAGTTATTTCTATATTACTCATGTTTAAAATCCTCATCTTCCACTAATTTTTTATTTTCCCCTACTTTAGGATATTGTATTCTTTGGTGGTAAGCTCCCTGAAGTACATCCAGAAAGGCTTTTATTATTACTTCTATCTCTCTCAGAGTTATATCCGCAGATGAAAGCTGTCCGTCCTCTATCTTATATTTTATCAGATATCTTACAAGACTTTCCACATTTTCTTTTGTTTTGTCTTCTGCTGCTCTCACTGCTGCTTCTATTGTATCTGCCATTAATATTATTGCTGATTCTTTTGTTCTTGGTTTTGGCCCGCTGTATCTGAAATCCTGTTCTCTTATCTCTTCGCCTTCTTCTTTTGCCTTATTATAAAAATACTGCACAAGTGTAGTACCGTGATGCTCTACCATTATATCCAGAATCTCTTTTGGAAGATTATATTTTTTCCCCATTGCCACACCGTCTTTAGTGTGAGAAATAATAATCAATGCACTTAATGTAGGCTTTATATGATTATGAGGATTTTCCCTTCCTTTTTGGTTTTCCACAAAGAAATTAGGTCTTTTCATTTTTCCTATATCATGATAGTACGACGCCACCCTTGCAAAAGTGGCATTTGCCCCTATTGATTCCGCCGCTCTTTCCGCAAGTGCACCCACCATAATACTGTGGTGGAATGTACCTGATGCTTTTACCAGCAGACTTCTCAATAAAGGATGTGAAAAGTCGCTTAGTTCAAGAAGTTTTATATTGGTCAGTATGTCAAAGGTGTTCTCAAAGAACGGCAGCAGCGCCAGACATATCATTCCTGTGAGTATTCCTGAGAAAACAGACAGTATAATAAGAAGTCCCAGTATAGTCATAGGAAACTGGTTCACAAGCCCGTATGCCACAGAAAGTACCGCTTGAAACACTCCGAGAAATACCCCTAATTTTACGAATTCACTTCTGTTTACCAATGCTGAAGCCTGATATATCGCCACTACTGTTACACCTAAAGTTATCAGGAACCATGTCTCGTCTCTTGTAAGAAGAACCAGATTAAACACTGACAAAGTTATGGCAAATACCTTATCCCCCAAAATAGAAAGAATTATAGGCACTATTGCAAAAGGTAAAAGGTACAGTAAAAATCCCGTCTGGAAGAATGCCAGATATATAAGATTTAATATTGCTACTGTAATAAGGCTCGGATAAAATGCTTTTGAGTCCATTATTTTTTTTGAGTATTTTTTTAAAATATAATATAAAACCATGGATAAAATAACAAATGAAAGTAGCAATCCTGTAGTTTTTCTGGCTTTATCGCTTACTTTTACCATGCTCAGTTTTTCCAGTTTTTCATAAGCATCTGCTGTTATTACGTCGCCTTTTTTCAATACCACATCGCCTTTGTATATTTTTATTTCCTGATTTTTCAATGATTCTAAGTTTTTATCAATTTTTTCTTTTGTTTTTTCCTGATTAAACTTCATATTTATTACCATAAAGTTTTTCAGCAGTTTTTTCTCTTCAGGCCCTAGTTTATAGTCTTTTGAAGCGACTATTTTATCAAAATCGCCTTTTTTTACTATTCCTTCGGCGTAGATTTTCCTCACATCATTTGCAAGTGACAGAATATAAGAACTGCTGTCTCTTAGTACTATAGTTTTCAATTCATCTACAGTAAGATTTAGTTTATTATCATCTATAAAGCTTTTCAGTTCGGCGTTATCCAGTTCCGGCTGCAGCTTAAACCTGTCTATGGAATCAAAAAATGTATTCAGCTGTGAGACTGAATTATCTTCTACTTCTTTGTTTCTGTCATATTCAGGAGTAGTATTTTCTATAATTCTGTTTTTTACGCTTTCATCCAGCAGATCTTTGTAATATACCACATCTTTATAGGCTATTACATCTTTTGTTGCTTTATCTCCTATGTGATAGCTGATATTTATTCTTTTAGTTTCCATAAAAATACCAAAGATAAGGAACATGGTACTTAACAGAAGAAATCTGTATCTGAATTTATTATTCAGTATGAAACTGGAAACTATACCTTTTTTATTTATTTTTTTATCATCAACTGTTATTGTTACTTCTCTTCCAAAAAAATTCAGTCTCATTTTTCCTCCCTAGAGTTTTGTCTAACTGGGATCCCGTAGACAATTATACTTACGTTGTCAAAACTCTTGTGCCTCTACATTTTTTCACTGTCAAAATGCAAATAAGATAAGGTGCTAGAGTTTTGTCTAACTAGGATCCCGTAGACAATTATATTTACGTTGTCAAAACTCTTGTGCCTCTACCTTATTTTCACTTGCAAAATGCAGAGAAAACAAGGTGCTAAAGTTCTCTCAAACGTAAATTTTAACAACTTTATTTATACCATTAACCCAATCTATAAAATCATCTATTAAACACCCATCCTGTGGATTACATAATCAAGCATCCAACATCACTTTTTTTCTTCTTCCAGAATATACTCTCTGTTTCCTTTTATTATAGACGTTTTTGGCAAAGATTTCAAAAATTTTTCACCATAAGCCTTTTTTATAACCCTGTTATCCAGTATTGTTATGATTCCTGTATCAGTCTTACTTCTGATCAGCCTTCCCACTCCCTGCTTAAATTTTATCACAGCCTGCGGAATCTGATAATTCATAAACGGATTCTGGTTATTTTTTCTCATATATTCTATTATAGCCTCTGTCACAGGATCTTCCGGAGACTTAAACGGCAGTTTTACTATTACTACAGATTTCAGGCTGTCCCCCTGAACATCTATCCCTTCCCAAAAACTATCCGTCCCGAACAATATCGCCTTATCTTTTATTTTAAACATTTCTATCATTTCATGTCTTGGAAGTTCACCCTGCTTCAAAAGTGTATATCCCTTTTTCTCCAGCTCTCCCCTGATTTTGTTATATATAAAATTCAGTGAAGAATAAGATGTAAACAGTAAAAAGCATCTTCCCTTGGTATTTATCACAAGTTTTTTTATAAAGTCATAAATATCAGAGAAAAATTCAAGTGAATTAGGATCTTTAGTATCATCAGGTATGTAGACCCTCATTTGTTTTTCATAATCAAAAGGGGAATCAATTATCTCTTCTATTATTCCTTTTTTTTCAAGACCTATATTTTTTTTATAATAATCAAATTTTTGTTCCACGGCAAGTGTTGCCGACGTAAAAAGTATTCTGTCCATTTTAGCAAATAAATTATGTTCCAGATCATCTGCCACTTCAAACGGCGTCGCATAAATTCTTATGCTTCCCTTTCTGAGATTTATGTTAGCCCAGTAAACGTGATCTTCCTGATCTGAATCAAGTATATACAGAAGGTCTTTCATGAATACCTTTACTCTTTCTATATATTTCTTAAAATCAAATATTATTCCGTTTTCATCCTCAAGTCTGAATTTGTCAATTTCATTTGTGAACTTAGTAATACCTCTGATCATTACACTGTAAAGATGTACTGATTCTTTTCTGAGCCTCATTATCTCTTTCCAGAGAACGCTTTTTTTTATATTATCCTTATCAAATCTCTTTTTTACTTCCATCTGCTCGCTGTCTTTAGAAAAACCAAGCAGAAACCTGTCAAATATTTCTATTATTTTATCATAATATTTATTTAAATTCTCAATTATTTCTTCTTCTTTTAGTTTATCAATAATTTCATAATCCTCGGGATCAAGATTATCCTTCAGATAAATCAATGTTCTTACAAAAATTCCGCTTTTATTATAATTTCTGACTCTTTTGTTATAGATATTCCCCATTAATTTACCAAATGAATACTTCGATACCTCGCTGGTAAAATAACTTCTTGCTGTATCTTCTATATTATGCGCTTCATCAAAAATCAAAATATCATAATTAGGCAGTATCGAGTAATCTGTATTAAAACCTATCTCACTTCGTATAGATAAATCTGCGAAAAACATATGATGATTTACTACAAGAAGATCTGATTTCCCTATTTCTTTTCTCGCATTAAAAAAATAGCAGCTTGAAAAATACGGACATTTCACATTAGTACACAAATCCAGTTCACAGTTTACTTTCTCCCATATTTCAAAACTCAGTTCATATCTTAGTTCGTTTCTGTCACCGTATTTTGTAGTTTCATTCCATTTCTGGAGATTCAGCAGGATGTCTTTCTCCTCGCTGTCGTCGCTTTCCTCCATAATAGCATTCTGCAGTTTTCTCTTACAGAGATAATTTCCTCTTCCTTTTACAAGGGTATATTTAAAGTCCTGCCCCAGCAATTCCTTTACCAGAGGTATATCTTTATTAATAAGCTGTTCCTGAAGATTTATTGTATTGGTAGATATTACAGCTTTCAGATTATTCTCCAGAGCATATTCCAGTGTAGGAATGAGATAAGCCAGTGTTTTGCCTGTTCCTGTCCCAGCCTCTATCAGTGCTTTTTTATTTTCATTAAGAGATTTTTCAATGTTTTTAGACATTTTATACTGTTCGTCTCTTATCTCAAAATCAGGGTATTTGTTTCTAATTACCCCGGCATCTCCAAAATATTTATCTATATCTATCTTTATATGTTTTTTCAAAGAAACAAGTACATATATATCATTAACTTCATTATTTACAATGTAGGAACCGCCGCCCAGCTCTCCGTACACAGATGATATCTGTACGTCATTATCAGAAGGAACCAGTAATCCTGACGGATGATTATGTATTATTATTTCATTCTTTTTCATTCTGTTCAAAACTGCCGCTACGGAATATTCATTTCCTCTGGCAATTACTTCCACATCTGTAACTATTCCTTCTTCATTGGGAATCCCCCTGAAAAAGACTTCATTCCCCGAAGCTGCTTTTATTTCCTTTTTGAGCTTTGTTACAGCCTTTTTATCTAAAAATTCTAAGATTTTCATGTATCCTCCCACATATAGCAATTTTACAATATTACCAATATTTTTTCAAGGCAGGATTTCATTTTATTTTATCTCTGTTCCATGAATGCTGGATTACCGCATTTATTTCATTCTTATATTTAATAAATGATTCATTTATTAAAAAGAAACAGGACTTATGCCCTGTTTCCACGTTTAAAATTTACTTTTTTATATTATTAAAATACTGCCTTAAGAGTAACCCCTGCCCTGTAGTCATCTTTGTCATTATCCTCATATTTATATTCCCCTGTTAAGAAAATCCCATATCTGTCTACTACCTCTGCTCCCAGTGTAAGACCTGTTCTAAATGCTCCTTTTTCGTCACCGGGCTTTGAAAGCTTATGATATCCGCTCTCCACAGATATTAATCTTGCCTGTTCCCTTTCATTCAGATCAGCAAGTTCATATTCATATGCAAAATCTAGTGATCCTTTCAGCTGCCACGCTGAATTTCCTATAGGAAGGGCACTTTTTAGTTCCAGACCCGCTCTTGGTTTTACGCTCCATGCATCATTTCCTTCTACTTCCAGAGCTTCAAGTCCAGTTTCACTGAATGTCGGTCTTGTTACATACATCACCCTGAATGCACCATATGGTGTTATACTTGTATTTTTCCATAGTCCTATTTCTTTGCCAAGTATATTATCACTTGTTATACTGTATGTTTCATATGTCCCGTTCATCTCTGACCTTCCGTTAGGACTCGGCCAGTCTATATTTCTGTCAATATTATGGAAACTTACTCTTCCGGTAAGATCGTTTCTCAGCTTCCATCCGTCTACAGCATATTTATTATGTGCCCCAAGCTGAATTGTGTCTACCCATTCTTCACTTTCATTACCGTCTTTGAATTCAAATCCTGTATGCAGATATCCAAGTGAATAGCCAAATGTGTGTCTGTATGTTCTTTCTACTTCACGCAGTGCAAGTACACCTGCTGTTGTGTAATCATAACCCGTTACTCCGTCAGTGTCATCTTTATTCTCACCTTTACCAGCTATAATATTTATTTTTACATTTTCTTTAGTGTTGTTTTGAGAATTAGACAGCAGATCAAGAGATCCTTCTAATGCTCTTGCCATATCCTCTTCCCTCTGATTTATGTTAGCATAAACATTTCCTGCAAGACTTGCCATTACATGTCTAAAGTCCTTCTCTGTTTCTATTACATCTATTTTATCATATATTTTCATTCCATCGGCACCTGCTGTTTCATAATTATCTTCAAGTGCACGCCCAAAATCCTGATACCATAAACCGTCTGTAAATTTGGTATAGTCTATTTTTTCCATCCATATATCTACATTTCCCGCATCATTATACACTGGTGTGGCTGTCCATGTCAAAGACTTACTTACTACAGGGATTATTCCTGCATCTACACCATTTCCGCTTCCCGGAACTATCATATCTTCCAGCTTATATTTTTTTATATTTGTTCCTTCTGCAAAGTTACCCGTTATCTTTAACGGTGAAGTCACACTAAATGACGGTGCCTCTATTCTTACAGCATTTGATATCAGATATTCTGCTCCTGTATCTCCAAGGTCATAGCCATTAGATGTTACTTCTGATGTTGTAGGCTTCCTCACTGTTGTAGGATCTACTTTTATTATTACATCTACACCGTTTGTCTCGAATTTTTCAGATACTTTTATTACTCCTGAGTTTATTATTGTAGGAGTAGTATAGCTGTCCCCGCTTTCTACATAATAATTCGGCACAGGAAGTCCGCCGTTTAGTATTATAACACCGCTTGCAAGGTTACTTAATTTAGAACCGCTTGAAAGAACTATTCCTTGTGCGTTAGTTCCATCTGCTATAATAGTTCCTCCGTTTACCACTATAGCTCCGGCATTCCCAAACATACCTATTGCATTAGTCCCCGAAACTTTTATAGTTCCGTAGTTTTCTATCTGGGAACCTGCCCCGTTTCCTGCCATACCGATAGAATCATCACCTGTTATTGTGATAGTCCCTCTGTTTACAGCATCTCCTTTTTCTGAATACATTCCCATTGTACCTTTGCCTGAACCGATTATAGCACCATTATTTTCTGCAGTACCGCCTTTTATTGTAATGCCTATACCGCCGGCTCCTACACTTATATTCCCTGGAGCATTATTTACTACAGCTGAATTTTCACCGTAAATTCCTACTGCGTACTTGCTGTTTGCTGTATCAAGTACTGATTCCCCTTTACTGTTTGTTACATATACTAAAGTAGAATCTCCCACTGTTACAGAACTATTGTTTGTTATACTTCCGTCTACGTTATATATTCCTATATTATTTGCCCCTGCTGTTCCTGTAATTACTCCGTTATTCAGAACATTTGCACCTTTTACTGTGTAATAGGCTATGTTGTCAGAACCATTCATTGTTATTGCAGTTCCGGAATTATTTGTTACTGTTCCGCTTCCTGAACTGTAAACAAATACTGAATCTGTCCCCATAGTTACATTTGAGGCATTATTTGTAAATGTACCGTCAGTTAATATAAATCCGTAATTACCGTTCCCTGTATTCATTGATGAATTATTTGCTGCTGCTGTTCTTATCCCGTATACACCCACAGCTGAATTCGTTCCGAAATTAAATACTGAAGATGCCCCTGTTGTAACAGTTCCGTCTGTGATATAAACCCCTACTCCTGTATCGCCTATACTCATTATATTATTTTGATTTACTATACCTCCGGCGCTGTATATTCCTATTGAATTTATTCCTGATTTTAATGTTCCCGTATTTGTAATGGTATCTCCGGCATTATTGCTGTAAATCCCTATTGACGGATTGCTTGGATTAGTTGAGTCTCCCATAGTAAGTGTTCCGCTGTTATTTATTGTTTTCACGTTTGTTCCTTCTGTATAAATACCTATAGAGCCGTCTCCTGTTAATGCTATATTTCCTGCATTTGTTATTGTCCCGCTTGTATTTTTAGCATATATTCCTATTGTTTTTACTCCTGTTCCTGTAATTATTCCTCCGGCCAGATTCCCGGCTGTTACACTGTCTGTTACCAACATTCCCTGAGACCCTGTACCTATTGTTATTGTTCCGCTGTTTTGAGCCAGTGAACCTGTTCCTGATGTTATCATACCAGCCGAGCTGTCTCCTACTGTTATTAGCTTAATCTTGTTCCATTCTTACCGTAAAGACCTACAGAACTATTCTCCAGTGTTATTGTTCCCGCATTTTCGCCGTCTATCCCTGCTGTCATCCCCGCCGGAAGCGGTGTTGCTCCAGTATACTGCCCGTCCAGCGCAATTGCCGCTGCTCCTGTTGACCCTGAATTAGCTGTTATAGTGGAACCATTCAGATAAACTGCCGCATTTTGACCTGTTATTAGTGATCCGTTAGAACTTAGCGCAGTGTTTCCAGTATATTCAAATACTCCTCCTGTTATATTTCCAATAGTGTATGTTGACCCTGAAGCCACTGTTCCCACAGTAAAATTATTTGATATAGTTCCGCTTGATGCCATATTAAATAATACTACATTTTTTCCTGCTATATTTATAGTCCCTGATCCTGTAAAATTCGTACTTCCGTCCAGATACAGCCCTAAAGCGTTATCTCCGTAGAGATTTATAGTTGAACCTGTCAAAGTCACATTACTGTCTTTTGCATACAGTCCTGTACTGTTCTTACCTACAGTTATTACAGCTGCTCCGCCTGTTAGTGTTGTTTTATTTACATAGACACCTGTTCCATTTTCAGAATTCTGTATATTTATCGTCCCTGTGGATAAATTAACTGTTGAATCAGCAACTGTTCCACCCGGTTTATTATTATTGGCATATATACCTACAGCTTCTGTACCTGTATTTGCAGTTATCATACCATCATTCTGTATACTTATAGTTCCGCTTCCGTATGTCGGTACACTTAGAGGGTTTTGGTAAGAAGTTCCGTAAATCCCTACCCCGTTACTTCCCACAGTTACTATTCCTGCTGTCGAATTTGTTATTGAAGTGGAATTTTCTCCATATAATGCTGCACTATTTGTTCCGGTAGCTGATACTGTTCCGTTATTTGTTATAGTTCCATTATTAGTATATATTCCTATTGAATTAGAACCGCTTAGATCAACACTTCCATTATTAACCATTTTTACATAGTTCATGTTATAAATATCCACATCAGCAAGCCCTATCTGACTGCTTTGTGTACCTTTCAAAGTAACCCCTGTACTCAAAGTCACACCAACTGCTGATCTGTCCACACTGTTTAATGCATTTGAAGGGTTATCAAGGTTTATTGTTCCGTAACTGCTGTCTACGATAAGCCCGCCTTTCCATAAATATGCATCTTTTCCCGTATTTGCACCTACGATATTTACTATTGCTCCTGATGTACTTAATGCCTGTACATCAGTAAGATTTATTGTCCCGTAGTTTTCTACCACGAATAATCTTGAATCAGGATCCATTGTGAAATAAAGATTATTTAACCCTGTATAATAATTCCCCAGATATGTCGTTACATCTGAAGCTGTTAATGTTCCCATTCCTGTACCTTTATATATAAACCCTGTCGCCCCCGCCCCTAGACTTACATTAAACTGTCCATTTTGAAATGCCATTCCATTTGCTGTATTTACACTTGATAAAACTGAGTTTGAACCTATGTTTATATTCGATACACCGCTGTTTGAATCCAGTGTCAGCTTTCCGCCGTTTACATAGAATCCCACTCCGTTTGACCCTAGTTCATATGTGTTGCTGCCTTTTATATTTGTTGTCCCGCCGTCATTATATATAATAGTTGACTTGGCTCCTGATGCGGTATATGTTCCGCCATTCAGCAGATTTACCGTTCCTTTGTTATACAGAGCAACACTTGAATCACCTGACACTTTCAATGAAGCAGATTTTCCGGAATAATTATCCAGTTTACCCCCGCTGCCGATTACAGCTCCATGTGAGCCTATCCCCGCAGTTTCCAATGTTCCGGCATATTTTAACGAAGCATTATTTTCTGAATATAATACAATATTACCGTCACCTGCAGAAGTAATATTATTATCTATTGATACATTTGCATTCGCACCTGATAATATAAACCCGTAATTATCAGTTCCTTTCAGGTCAATTACTCCAGTGTTATTAAATAAGAAATTACCTCCGTTTACTCTGACAAGAGTACCGCCGTTTGCATTACTTCCTGTGGAAATATCATATCCTGTTATATTTCTTGTTACTGACGGTACATAATTAGTGAAAAGACCAATACCGTCTGTTCCGTCAAGTTTATATTTAAATACTGATTGTGAATAATCCAGATCTTTTTGCAGTATAATACCCTTATTTCCTGTACCATTTATATTTACTGCTGAATTAAACCATATTTTTGCTAAACCTGTTGCTGCTGTATTTACTATTATTCCAAATGAATTAGTCCCATCCATATTAATAGTTCCGTTATTTGTAAAGACTCCTCCGAAACCTGCCGCCCCGGGAAGATCTATCAGTCCCAAAAGTTCACTGTCTCCATTTAGTGTAATCGAACCATTATTTGTAAAATACAGATTTCTTGTATTCGATCCACCCTGACTGCCTAGTGTTGTAAATATTGTATTCCCGCTTCCGCTGCTTGATGTGGTTATCGTTCCTGCATTTACTAATCCGGCATTCTGTGCATTTGTTCCCCCTGAATGGTACTGCACTCCAAAAAACAATAGATTCGATCCTGTAATATTTGTAGTGACTGTACTGCCCAGATGAAAAACTGATGCCCCGTAATCATTATGAGCATCTATATGGAAAAGCATTTTTGGTGATCCTGCTGTTCCTATTCCTGCGAAAGTAATATTCAGGTTATCCAGATATACATCATGACCACCTACATCTTTCATAACTGCCATCTGATTCAGACCAGTATAATTTATTCCTGTTGCTTTAACATAGCCATTTGGATTTGCTGTCAGACTGTGAGCTGCACCCTTGACTCCCACTGCATCAACATTACTCATACTTACACCGAAAGTTCCCCCGCTTACATTTACATTCATAGTTCCCATTGTTCCTGTTGCATTACCAAGTCCGTCATTATTCAGATTTATCTGAGCTACTGGAGCTGTACTTCCAGTTGATAAAATCCACATATCGTCACCATTACCTGAACCCGGAAATGCAAAGGCAGGAATATTTATATTCAATGGTGTCACATTAACTACTGGTGCATCAGGCAGTGAAAACGGAGATAAGCTAACCGGTATATTATTAAAGTCTATCACCGGAGGTGTTATATTTCCTGCAAATGGTGCAATATTAACTTCCCCCGCCGGAACTATATCTAAATTAAGCTCGTCTCTTGTCATTCCTTTTATAGGAATACTCACCCCAAGGTTAATCTCTTTAGGCTCCTGCTGCTGCAAATACGGCTTTCCGGGAACTCCGTCTTTGTCCCCGCCTGTCATTACGAAATTTCCGTTTGTATCATAGTATCCTTCTACCTCAGAACGATACTGTGCATTTTCTTTTGTATTATCCCCGCCGTTTCTTTCACTGTAAAATCCTGTAAAAAATATCTGCCATTCAAGATACTCCGGCTTTACTACATAATCCCCCTGTAAATATAAATCCTTTAATTCTTTGTTTCTTTTATTCAGTATATTTTCTATTATTTTGTAATTTCCGTCATTAGATTTGCCGGAATCAATATTTTTTGTTATTTTATTATACAAATCATTATAATTTGCAACCGAACCTGCGGCAGCATACATACTGCCAGAAATCATTGAATTAAGGGCTAGAAGACCTAATAATATTTTTTTACTTTTTTTCATAAATTTACTCCTTCTCTATATCTAAAAAAATTAGGTTATTTTTCTGAAACTTGCTGACTATAACAACTTCTTTGCCAGACCACCACCTTTTCAAAATCTATTATCAAAAAAACATTTCCCTTTCCTTATAAATATCTTTGAATATTTTCATTATATTATTAATTAATTTTTTTGTCAATTAATCAAAACATTAAAAATAAAAACTTAAAACAATACAATAAAAACAGTAATAAAATAAAAATATTCACTCAATCTAATAAACCAATATTTAACTATAAATAAAATAAAAAAATAATTCAAAAATTTGTTTTTTCTTTTTTTAGATATATCATTCTAAAAAAAGAAAATATTTGCAACAATAAATATTAAATACATAAATATGTTAAATTTCTTGTAAAACAAAGACTTTTCTTTAATTTTTTACATTCTTTCTCTTTATCCTGAAAGTAACTTTTAATCATAAAATCAGTATTTTTGTATATTCCACATAATTTTCCTCAGTTAAAAATCTTTTTTTATTTCTAAAAAACCTCCGTTACCTCTGTTATTATCTAAAATTTTGATCATCTAAATTTTTTATATTATATTTTATATACTTTTATACCCTATTTCTTTTACAATTATTGTACAATTTTCCCCACTTTGATTTATAAGGATTTGTTGTAAAAAAACAAACTATTTGCATATTCATTCTGATTTATTTAATTCAAAAAATATAAAATAAAATTTTTTATTTAACTTTTAAATTTATTATTTTTATAAAAAATTTATTTATAAACATAAAATTATATTTAATATTTCCAAATAATTAAAAAAATATTTTTTAAAATTATTTTTACATTAAAAAATCAGATCATTTTCAGATCTGATTTTCCTTATTTATTAAAATACTGCTTTTAATGATACTCCTGCTCTGTAGTCGTCCTGATTGTCATTACCAACTACATATTCACCTGTAAGAAAGATTCCGTATCTATTTTCCACTTCCACTCCTAATGAGGCCTTACTTCTAAATGCTCCATTTTCATCCATAGGTTTTGATAAATTATGATAATCTGTTTCTATTGCTGTTAATCTGGCTTTTTCTCTTTCATTAAGATTAGCAAGTTCGTATTCATAAGCCAGATCAAGAGTTCCTTTTAGCTTCCATTCTGTTTTCGGACTTAACGGCATTGATGCTTTTAATTCTACACCAGCTCTCGGTTTCACGCTCCATGCATCATTTCCTTCTACCTGTACTGCTTCCAGCCCGCTTTCATCAAATGTTGGTCTTGTCACATACATAGCTCTTAGTCCTCCGTATGGTGTTATAGTCACTTTTTTACTTAATTCAAACTCTTTTCCCAGTATATTATCAGATGTTATTGAATAAGTTTCATATGTTCCGTTCATTTCAGATCTTCCATACTGAGTTCCCCAGTCTACATTTCTGTCTACATTATGAAAACTTACTCTCCCTGTAAGATCATTTTTTACTTTCCAGCTGTCTGCTGTATATTTATTATGTACACCTAACTGAATTGTATCTACCCATTCCTCACTGTTATTTCCGTCATTGAATTCAAAGCCTGTATGCAGATAACCCAAAGAGTAACCGAATGTGTGTCTGTATGTTCTCTCTACCTCACGCAGAGCTAACACTCCTGCTGTTGTGTAATTATAGCTTTGTACGCCGTCTGTATTTTCCTTATTTTCACCTTTCCCTACTATTACATCTATTTTTACATTTTCTTTTGTATTATTTTTTGAATTTTGTAAGAGATCAAGTGAACTTTCAAGGGTTCTTGCTATGTCTTCTTCTCTCTGGTTAATATTAGCATATACATCACCTGCAAGACTGGCCATCAGATGTCTGAAATCCAGTTCATTTTCTACGACATCCAGTCTGTCATATATTTTTAGTGCATCTCCTTCAGCTTTGTAGTATTTTTCATCTAATGCACGTCCAAAATCCTGATACCACAGACCGCTTGTAAAGTTGTCATATGGTATTTTCTCCATCCATACATCCAGATTTCCTCTTGAGTTTACCACAGGTATTGCTTTCCATGTCAGTGACTTACTCTGTATCGGTACAGAAGCTGAGTCTGCTCCGAATCCCGAACCGGGTATTATCACATCTTCGAGCTTATATTTTTCCACATTTGTTCCTACAGCAAAATTTCCTGAAACCTGCAGCGGTGAAGTTATATCGAAAGCCGGAGCCTGTATACTTACCGCATTTGATATGAGATAGTCTGCCCCTAAATCTGTAGGATCATAATTTCCTGCTGCTATATCTCCTGCTGTTGGCGCTTTTATTGTGGAAGGATCTACGTTTATCACTACATTTACCCCGTCTGTAGTGAATTTTTCCGCTACTTTTATTACACCTGCATTTATTATTGTAGGAGTATTGTATACTTCGCCGGAACCTACACCGTAATTTCCGGTACCTACTCCTCCGTTTATTATTATAGTTCCACCTACGAGATTGTTTAGGACTGAACCATTCCCAAGAACTATTCCCTGTGCACCCTCACCATCTGCAATTATAGTTCCTCCGTTTATTATCTCTGTTGATGACAGACCATACATTCCTATTGCGTGAGTTCCGGAAACTTTTATAGTACCGTAGTTTTCTATTTTTGAACCTTCCCCGTTTCCTGCCATTCCTATTACATTATCACCTGTTACATTAATAGTTCCGTTATTTACTAAGCTTCCTCTTTCAGTATACATTCCCATAGAGTAAGCTCCGTTAGCTGTTATATTTCCGTCGTTTCTTGCAGAACCGGAAATCAGTCCTATTCCTACACCTCCGGCACCTACTGTTATATTCCCTGTTGATGTATTTATAAGTGTTGAAGCATTTCCATACATTCCCACAGTGAATAAACTTCTTTCTATATCTACAATTTTGTTTCCGTTTGGATCAAGCGAATAACTTCCGTCAAAATTCTTTTTGAATATTATGTTTGAATCACCGAGACTTATCGAACCGTTATTTGTTACCGTACTTGCAATACTATGTACTCCTATATTACTTGTTCCTGCTGTTCCGGTAATCGTTCCGTCATTTACGAAGTCTACTCTGTTCAGTATATAAAACGCTGTATTTCTGGAACCATTCATAGTTACTGTTGTTCCCGAAGCGTTTGTTACTGTTCCTGATCCGCCTTTAACAAGATAAATGGAATCACTTCCCATTGATATATCCGATGCTGTATTTGAGTATGAACCATCTAAAACTACAAATCCAAAGTTATTGTTCCCGATATTCATATTAGCATTATTTAATACTGTGGAATTATCAGCATATACTCCCACTGCCTTATCTGTTCCAAAATTTAATGCTGCAGTATTTGTTATATTTACCAGACCGTTTCTCAGGTACATACCTGCTCCTGTATCCCCTATATTTAATGTTCCGGTTTGTGTTATCTGCCCTCCTACACTGTAAATTCCTATTGAATTATTTCCGGCATTAAGATTATTATTTGTAATCTGATCTCCTGCGGTAGCAGTGAATATTCCTACACTTGGATTTTTTACGTCCAGCGAGTTTCCTATATTTATCGTTCCGCTGTTATTTATTGTTTTTGCCGCAGAACCCATTGAATAAATTCCTGCTGACTGATCTCCTGTTAGTGTTATCGTACCCTGATTTATTATCGGTCCGCTTACATTATCTGCAAATAATGCTATTGTATGATCCGAACTTCCTGTAATAACACCCGAAGTTCTGTTTTCTATATTTACACCGTCTTTCAAAAATAATGCATTTGATCTGGAACCGAGATTTATAGTTCCTGTATTAATTATTTGCGATCCTGCACCTGATGAAGTCACTGCTGCAGAATAATTACCCACAGTTATAGTTCCTGTATTGATTAATCTTGAACCGTTTTTACCGTATATTCCCGCTGAAGAATCAGCTACTGTTATGACTCCTGCATTTTCTCCGTCCATATCAGGTGTCATTCCTGCATATGCACTGCTGCCCGCAGGCATAACATACTGTCCGTCCAGTACAAAAGCACTTGTATTTACAGAACCCGGCTGTACAGTTATACTGCTTGTAGGTGAAAGATATACTGCTGAATTTTTTCCTATGAGAAAACTTCCGTTTGATGCCAGATTTGCATCTCCTGTATATACTGCCACCTGATCAATTACACTTCCAAAGATATATGAAGATCCTGTTGTCACTGTCCCCAGACTTATGTTGGCATTTACCACTCCGCCTGATACCATGTTGTATAATACTACATTTTTCCCGTCTATATTAAATGTTCCTGCTCCTGTGAAATTTGTTCCTCCGTCAAAGTATATTCCCAGAGCATTATCACCATTTAGATTCAATGTTATATCAGATAAATTTACATCTGAATTTTTTACATAAAGGCCTATACCGTTTTCACCCACACTGATTATAGTAGAAGAAGTCGAAGTCAGTGTACCTCCGCTCATGTATACACCTACACCTTTTACTGAATTCTGAACATCTATGTTTCCTCCGCTTATATCCAGTTTAGTATCTCCTCTTACACCTGTTGAGTTATTATTTAGATATATACCAATTGCTCCTGATCCGCTTTGTGCAGTTATATTACCATTATTAGTTATATCAAGTGTTCCGTTCCCAAAAGCCTGTGAAGAACCTTGTTTGAATCCTTCTGCGTATATTCCTATACCGTTTGTTCCTATTGTTATATTTGAAGTTGCATCATTAATTGCCATTGTACCGTTTACTGCATACATTCCTATAGAACCGTCACCTGTAAGAGTAAGATTACCGCTGTTTATATTGCTTATCTCTCCGTTGCTTGCATATATTCCCACAGATTTCGAACCGCTAAGGTTGAAAGTTCCTCCGTTATTCACCAGTGTTACCTGATTTCTCGGCAATGAAACGCCTAAGCTGTCAAGTCCATTTTCCTGAGCCATTCCTATCTGCCCTGCCTTTGTCCCAGAAAATGTTGCTGATGTATTATTTATATGTGATGTAGCTAATTCCAGTGTATTATAAGGATCTGTAGGAGAATCAAGATTTACATTCTGGTCTATATTCAAGGTTCCTTTATACATCATATATGTTTTATAATTACTTCCTACTACTGTAGGCCCGTTGGCAAGTGATCCCAGAGGTGTTGCTGCCGTACTCAGATCCATTACTATGTTATCTACTATAAACAGTCTTGATCCGGCTTCCATATTCAAAGTCAATTTTCCTGCAAGGCCGTTAAATGTTGTCTGAAAATAATTCTCAAGGTCTGTTTTAGTTAACGGTGTATTATTTCCTGAGTAATAAAAGGCTGTTCCTCTTGAAGAGCTGTCAGTTCCTCCTGCTATTGTTGCAGTGACATTTGTCAGGTCAAAGGTACCGCCGTCTTCAGTATAGAATAATAATGATCTCTGACCTGTACGTAAAGTAGTTCCGTTTAATTTTATTACTCCTGCAGCTCCTTTTGAGTAAAGATTAAATGCACTGTCAGATGCCTCTATATTTCCCCCGGTTATATCTATTAATCCTGAATCTGTAAATAATCCTGTAGATTCCTGACCTGTTACATTCACCTGAATATTTCCCGAAGCAGATGTAAAAGAAGCCGGACTTCCTCCGGTACTTAATACTGCTACTCCTACCGTACCTGTTTTATCATTTGCCGGATCAGTATACACTCCTCCGCTTATATTCAAATTTCCTGTGTTAGTTACAGTTCCGTCATTTATTATTACACCTATTGTTCCGGCTCCGCTTGCATTAAGAGTTCCGGCGTTATTTACTGTTGCACCGTCATTTGCAAAAATTCCCACCTGTCCGAAACCATTCAAAATACTCAATGTAGTATTAGCTTCGGTAGTTATGGAAGAACCGGAACCTGTTGCAACCAAAAGATTATTCTTTATTCCGCCGTTGCTTGTTATCTGCTGTGTTGTTCCCGCTGCCGAATTATAACCTAAAGTTATAGTTCCGTTTTGCGCCATAACACCTGTACTGCCTTTGGCACTGCTTCCTAAAAATATATTATAATTGCTCATTCTGAGCGGGTTTGATGTAGTATAGTCTACTGCTACTCCAATTGCATTTTCTACTTTTGAGGCATCTCCTCCTGAAGCATTTCCTGTAGAATTAGCAGCATTTCCTGCTGTTCCTATATTTAATTTTATTACTGAATTATCAAGATTAATCATTGAATTCGTAGCCTGTATACCTACTGAATTATCCCCGTTTAATACTACAGGAGTATTAAATATTATTTTGGAATCTCCAAAACCGCTTACTGAGCTGTTTAATATTACACCTATTGAATTCAGTCCGTTTAAAGTTACATTTCCGTTATTTGTGAAAACTGCTCCTCCGTTTGTATTCCCCGGTGTTGCGTAATTGGCTAATATATCCGAAGTTCCGTTCAATACTATATTTGCCCCGTTATTATTAGTAAAGGTAAAATATCTGTTATAGTAAGACAGATTTCCTGAATTTGCATCTATTGTAGTAAAAATAATTCTCTGCTGCGGTGTCAGATTATTTATTGTTCCTCCTCCGGCAACTACAGATGTATCTGCCACAGCTTCTATAGTTCCATTATTTATCATATCTGCACCGTAAGTATAAGTTTTATGTGACTGAACTCCGTAAAATATTACCTGCTGCCCGTACATTTTCGTTGTTGTACTGGAATCCATTATCCAAGCTGCTGCTTCGCCACCGTCGTCATGAGCATCAGTATGAAATAACATCAAATAGTTTCCCGGCTTATTTCCCACACCTATCATACGAAAATTCATATTTTCTATATTTACGGTATGTCCTCCTACCAGTTTCATTGCTGCATAATCTGAAGTCAGCCCTGTAGCAGATGTATTCTGTATACCATTATCAGTCAATTTATGCGTTGCCCCGTTTGATACACCCACTGCATGAGTATTCTGAACATAAATATCAAAATCCTGATTCAGAGTTGATGAATTACTTATTACATCCATGCTTCCCCCTGATCCCTGTCCAGTCAAGTTCTGCTGTGAAATAGGAGCAACTGAAGCACTCTGTTTTAGAAAATACTGGTCGTCACTATTAGAAGATCCCGGAAAATCAAATGAAATCGGTGTTACTGTACTTACTGTAACCTGCGGAATACTCGGGTATATAGGCTGAAATTGCAGAGGATTCACCGCAATAATCGCTGAAGCTGTAGGAGCTGGTATATCTATAACAGCAGGTGTTATATTAATCTCATTCGGCAGTGTAATCGCAAGAGTTCTGTCTCTCGGCTCTATATCTTTTACAGGGATTGCCAGTCCTATGTTAACATCTATAGGTGGCTGGGGATCGATAGGTTTTGTCGGTTTTTTATCCGGATCTGAATAATAATCGGCATTATTCAGAGTATTATCCCCTTTTCTTCTTTCAGCATAGAAAGCGCTGAAAAATACCTGCCATTCCAGGTATTCAGGTTTTACTATATAATCTCCCTGTAAATACAAATCTTTTAATTCTTTATTTTTTTTATTTAATATTTTTTCTATTTGCTTATAGTTTGAATCGTTGCTTTTTTCTGAATCTATATTCTTAACCATTTGGTTATACAAGTTTTCAGCTGTGTTACTGCTAACAGTTGCTGCACCATAAGCAAAAGTTACAGCATTAAATGCCGCATATTAATGCACTTCTATATTTTTTCATAGCCTTCTCCTTAGTTATAATGATTTGTTCAAATTAAAAATCTAATTCATATTTTGAATACTAAATTTTTATTTTCTTCATACCATTAGCTGTTCTTTTTTAAGAAGAATGACTGTTTTTACTAATTTATTTTATTTGTAGTTTTACTGTTCTTATCATTTGTATACTCATTATAATAATAAATAGTTTTTTTGTCAATAAATATTACTACGTACAAATATAATTATATTAGAATAAATTTTCAAAATATTTGAACCTCTTTATTTATCGTAATGTTAAAAAATCATTTTTTCAAAAATTAACTCTTCATTCATTTTCTTGATATTATTAATATAGTATTTTGTGAAATTACAGCAAAGTAATAATATTCTTTGTTTTTCATTACACATTGACTTTTTTTATTTAATAGCCTATAATTTATTGAGATTAAAATATAAAAATTATTAAAGGAGAAAACATATGAAGAAATTATTATTTTTCCTGATTTTATTCGGATGTTTTAGTATAGTGAATTTTGCAGCAGGATGCAATGCTCAGATATGTACATGTCCCGGCGGCGGATATGTGACGACCGGTCAGTACTGTCCTGTTAATACACCTGTTTATTCACCCCCGCCTGATGCTCCCGCGGTTAACATGTATTTTCTTATATTAGATGTAAAAAACAGCAATTATCAGCTTGTTGACTTGAAAACAAGAGATTTTTTAACTGCTCTTGACAGAACATGGTCATGTGCCGGTAAAAAGTCTTCTATCTGTACTGTAGTATCAGCTCGTGAATATATCGCCATTGTCAGTTCGGAAGATAACAGACTTTTTATTGGAAAAGCTGATACCTTTTATAAAGGAACCGGAAAACAGGCAGAAAAACAAGGAATAGATGACTGCAAAAAAGGGAAAGAGGCCAACGGTAACGGAGTATTAGGCGACGGAATAAAGGGAAAGAAATGTAAGCTTATCATGATGGTAAGCCCGAACTTCAAATTGGAAAATACCGAAACCAAGCAGAAATACGATCTGAAAGTCACTGATTCAATATAAATAAATAACAGCAGAGTGAAAATCTCTGCTGTTTTTATATCAGCCAAAATATTATTCCCGGATAACAGAAAAAACATTCCGAGAATGCAGTAATCCCATGAACCGTACTCGAAAAGCCGGCAAATAAAATCACATATTACTCAGAATGTTTTTCAGTTCATATATATTAATAAAAATTTCTATAAGATATCAAGCAGGTTTTTACCATTTCCGTAAACTTTTCCCCAGTCACTCTCAAACTTGTCTATACTCCAGTCTGTATAAGGATGGTAAATCATTTGTTTCAAGACATCAGATCCTACAGTAACTGCTTCTGCTCCTGCCAGTATTGAATCATGCACCTGTTTCACGTTTTTATATGAAGCTCCCAGTATTTTTGCCTTGTTGTCCTTATTTCTGCTTAGTATTTCATAAGCTTCGCTTACCACTCTTACTCCGTCACCGCCGATATTATCAGCTCTGTTTACATAAGGAGCCATATAATCAGCACCTGCCTGTGCAGCAAAAACTATCTGCTGTGAAGTAAGTATTCCTGTTGCTGTAATATTAAATCCCTTTTTCTTAAGAACTGCCATAGCTTTCAGACCTTCATCCGATACAGGAATCTTAATATAAAGATTTCCCTTTAAAGTTTCCTTTAGTAACCCGGCCTCTTTTATTATAGTTTCGGCATCTCTTCCCAAAACCTGAACATGCAGCATTTTTTCAGTTCCTATTATTTCAAGAATGCTGTTTATTATCTTTTTATAATCTCCTTTTTCATTTGCTATTATTGTAGGATTAGTAGTCACTCCCACAATTGGAAATTTTTCGTTAAAATATTTTATCTCCTCAAGATTTGCAGTATCTAATAAATATTCCATTTTTCCTCCTGTATGTTTTTTTATTTATCCGCCTATATTTACACAAAACCCTTCTTTTTCAAAAAACTTTTTTATATTTCCAGTATCCTCTTCTGTTGGTATTTCCAAATCTTCCAGAAGATACTTTCTGTTCAGATATTCATACTTCTTGCTTCCATAGTTATGATAAGGCAGAATATCTATATTTTTCACATTGCATTCTTTCATTAATTCCGATATTTTTTCCAAATTTTCTGTTTCATCAGTATATCCCGGAATATAAGGAAAACGCACAATTACTTTTCCTGTCTCAGCCGCTGCTCTGAAATTCTCAGTTATTATATCCGAACCGCCCTTTAGTATTTTTTTTGACTTTTCATTATCCATTATTTTCAGATCAAATAAGACTGTATCTGTATATTTCAGAATCTCTCTGAATTTCTTATTATCACCATAGCCGCAGGTTTCTACAGCAGTATTTATTCCATGCTCCTTTAATTCTTTCAAAAATTCCGCAGCAAAATCTCCCTGCTCCAAAACTTCCCCACCTGATAATGTTACCCCGCCTTTTGAAGTATTAAAAAATATCTCATCTTTCAGAACCTCTTTCAAAAGCTCTCCCAGATTGTACCATTTACCGGTTTTTTCATATGTCCCCGTAGGATCTTCGTCTATATTTTCTATATATTTTTCATACTTTTTCTGTTTTTCCTTATTTATCATTACTTCTATTTTACCACTCTGAGATTCAGGGTTGGAACACCACGGACATCTGAGCCTGCATCCTTTGAAGAACACCATTGTCCTGATTCCCGAACCGTCATTTAAAGAATATCTCTGAATGTTAAAAATTAAAGCTTTATTCATTCATAATCTCTCCTTGTTACTGCTAATGTCAAAATGTAAAAAAGCAATATCCTAAAATACATGTTCTGTTCTGTTAATTATATCATTCTGTATTTTCTCATTTAATTCTGTGAAAAATGCACTATATCCTGCTACCCTGACTACAAGATTGTCATACTTTTCAGGGTAAAGCTGAGCTTCCTGTAAAGTCTCTCTTCCCACTACATTAAACTGTATATGCTGTATTTTCAGCTTCATATAAGCATAAATATAATTAACAAAATTTTCCAGTCCCTGATCACTTTGAAGCGGCCCGGGGCTAAGCTTTACATTCAGAAGACTTCCGTTAGTCAGCAGAACATTATCAAGCTTGCTTACACTCTTTAATACCGCTGTGGGACCTAGTTTATCCCTCCCGAACATAGGCGATAATCCCCCGTCTGCAAGCTGTTCTCCTGATTTTCTTCCGTCAGGTGTTGCTCCCACTACTTCCCCTAAAGGTATATGCGCAGAAACAGTATAAGAACCGGGAATAAATATTCCTCCTCTCGGATTATCATATTTCTCCACTTCCTTACAGTAAAGTCTTAATATTTCCGAGCTTAAATCATCTACATTATCAAGGTCATTACCGTACTTATCCTCGTCATTGATAAGTCTGAGCCTCATTTCTTCACCATTCTCAGTATTAAAGTCATTTTCCATGACATCCACAAGTTCATTGAATGTGTATCTTTTCTCATCAAATACAAATTTCTTTATAGCATAAAGCGAATCTGAAAGGTTTGGCATTCCTATACCCTGAACCCCAGAAAAATTATACTTTGCTCCGCCTTCGGTTATATCTTTCCCTTTTTCTATACAGTTATCCACCATTACAGAAAGCAGCGGAACAGGAGCATATATTCTGTGTCCTTCATCTACTATATTACTTCCTTCTGCCATTAGTTTCACATATTTTTTTATATCATTTTTTATTTCATCTATTATAAACTGAAAAGTAATCCTGTTATTCCCTTTATTTCTCAGCAGTACTTTTTCCATGATTTTCATTATATTCAGCATTGCTATATCATGAAGTCCGTATGTTTTCCCTGGAATTGACAGTTCTACACATCCTACCACAGAATAATTTCTGGCATCTTCAAGGCTTACTCCTCTTATAAGGAAAGACGGAATAATCACCTCATCATTAAAAATCTGCGGAATTCCTGTTCCCAGTCTTATTATCTCACATGTTTTCTTGATGAATTTTCTTGGTTCCAGTTCATTTACCCTTACACCAAGATTAGGCTGCGGAAGCTGTATATCTTTGTATGCTTCAAGAAACAAATACGAAAGCTCGTTTACCGCCGGTCTCCCTTCAGCTGTAAGACCTCCCAGAAGTGCAGTGTATCCTGTAGGAAATCCTGCGAAAAACTTTGCACTGTTGCTGCTTCTTACCAATACCACATCATTTGTTTTTATATAAAAAGCCTCGAGATACTCTTTTAACTCATTTTCAGATATTCCTTTTTCAAGATCATTAACATAAAAACTGTTTAAGTACTGATCGACTCTTCCCAAAGAGATAGAGCTTGCATTTGACTCATATTGAAGTATCACACATACATACCATAAAAGCTGCAATGCTTCAAGAAAGCTTTCGGGCTTGTCTTTTGATATTTTTCTTGATACTTCGGCTATTCTTTTCAGATCATTTATACGAACATTGTCAGTTTCTGTTTTTATCATTTCCTCTGCCAGTTCGGCATATCTGAGAATATGTTTTTCAGAAGCATCCAGTACTATTTTTGATGCCTGATAAAATTCATTTTCAGGATTTTCTTTTAATTTATCGCTGATTTTTCTGTTTAGATAACCCAGTCCGTTATTCAATACTGTTTCAAAATCAGGAATTATATGTCCTTGCCCTTTATCAGTCTGGTTTAATTTTACTATTTTTTCTTTTACACTTACTTTTATATCATCACCTATGTTACATTCGATTGAATCTTTCATTGATTTTTCCTGCCAGTAAGAAAAAAGTTCCTCTTTGTATACAGCTTTATCTTTCTCGGTAAACTTAAATTTATCCTGCGGTCTGACAGCCATGGTATCTATTTCTTCCAAAATCCAGTAAGGATCCATTTCCGGGGATATAATTCCGCTTCTTGGTCTCACTGTTCTGTTTCCTGCTATTATTTCCTTTTCTCTTATGCTTATTTCCACTTTATTTAGTATATTTTCAGTTGCCGCAGCCCTTCTTATTATCTGTGGCTGACCTTCTGTTTCTTTGTAACTTTCAGTATAAAGCAATGCTCTTTCTATTGATATTTCTCTTTCGTTTTTAAATAAATCTTTCTTCAAAAATTTTATTCTTTCGTTCATAACATTACCTCCAATGGTTTTCAATTCTATGATACATCTTTTTTATTGTTTTGTCAACTTTTTTATTGTTGTTTATTGTTTTGAATTTTATCTTTGATTTTTTTGCATATTTAATATATAATTTGGTATTACCAATTACAGGGAGGTCTTATGTTTGTAAAAGAAAGACTGGAAATAATAATGTCTCTGCTTAAAGAAAAAGGAAAAATCGAGGTAAACGACCTGAGTAAACAGTTTAGTGTTTCGAAAGATCTTATAAGAAAAGATCTTCAAAAACTGGAAGACCAGGGACTTTTGGAAAGAACCTACGGAGGTGCAATCCCAAAAAGGACTATAGTTAAGAATCTTAGTATCTGGAGCAGAATGACTTCCAATACTGAAGAGAAGAAAAAAATTGCCAAAAAGGCTCTCTCTCTGATTAGTCCTAATGATACTGTTTTTCTCGATATTACATCTATAAATTATTATCTTGCAGATGAAATAGATAACAGCGGTATAAACGTTACCGTAATCACCAATATGATCGATATAATGCACCTGCTTTACCACTCTGAGAATATAAAGCTCATAGGAATCGGCGGTGTTTTGAATAAAGAACTGGACGGATTCGTCGGCTCTGTTTCAATAGATCAGATAAAAAAATTCAAATCGGATATAGCTTTTCTCGGAACAATAGGTCTTGATACCGTATCAGGCAGCCTGACTACATTTGATTCTGAAGACGGACTTACAAAAGAAGCCATTATTAATTCCGCCAAGAAAAAATATCTTATATCCGAAAAGCAGAAATTTTATCAGGATGGTAATTTCATATACTCAAATATTGATAATTTCAATGGTTTTATTACCGATGATGATATTCCCAAAGATATAAAAACATTTATGAAAAAAAAGAATGTTTCTATTGTTTAATAAAATTAAGAAAAAATCACTTTTAGACAACGTCGTAAAAGTGATTTTTTTCTTATCTGTTCTTAAATGCTTCTTCTATTTTCTCTATGATTTTATTTGATTTTTTCACTACATCACTTATTGCTACTTTAACTGTCGGCTTTCCTTCGAATCTTTCAAGATTTGCCAAAGACACATCTTTTGTAAGCACTATTACATCTGCACTTTTTACATCATCCATAGTCAGTTCATTTTCTGTCCCGATCGATCCCTGTGTTTCTACTTTTACTTCATGTCCTTTAGCTAATGCTGCTTTTTTCAATGCTTCTGCTGCCATATAAGTATGTGCTACCCCTGACGGACAAGATGTTACTCCTAGTATTTTCATATTTATATCCTCCGTTATTCTAAAATTCTATTTCTAATTCTAAATCATCAGAATCCGAAACCGATTCTTTTACTTCCGATTTCTTTAATACTATTGCTAATACTGCTGTTACCATAGCTCCTACAAGAACGGATATTATATACCCTATTTTATTTTCCACTGTAGGCAGTACTATGAGTCCTCCCCATGAAGAACTTAATTTTGCTCCCAAAAGACCTGCTGTTACTGATCCGCATGCAGCTCCTACCATTAATGCAGGTATTACTCTTAAAGGATTGGCAGCGGCAAAAGGTATCGCGCCCTCGGTTACTCCTACCAGCCCCATGAGAATCGCTGCTTTTCCTGTTTCTTTCTCTTCATCGCTGTATTTTTTCGGTGCCAGTAATGTTGATATTCCAAGACCAATAGGCGGTACACATATAGCTACTCCTATCATTGCAGGAATTGTGTAAATCTGTTCAGATACTGACAGTATCATAAATGAGAAAGCTACTTTATTTACAGGTCCTCCCATATCAAATGCTATCATCATCCCAAGTATAATTGCCAGAAGTATTGTATTAGCCCCGCTCATATTCTGGAGCCACTGAGTAAGTAAAACTGTTATATTGGCAATTGGTTTTCCTATTACCCACATCATTATTCCCGCAGTTATAAATGTTCCTATTAATGGTATAACAAAGATCGGCATTATCGATCTGAATACATCCGGTACTTTTATTTTTTTCAAATAAAACACTACTATTCCGCCGATTATCCCTGCGAAAAGTGCTCCAAGAAATCCTGCGCCGATTTTACTTCCTACCAGCCCTGCTATGGCAGCCGGTGCCAGTGCTGATCTTCCCGCTATAGAATATCCTATATATGCTGCAAGCATAGGTATCATCAGTTCAAATCCTGCTACCCCTATATCAAAAATATCCTTTAATATTGGATTCTCAGGAACACTTCCTTTTCCTCCCAGAACCACTGCTAAAGACAGCAATATTCCCCCTGCTATAACGAAAGGTATCATATGTGACACCCCTGTCATAAGGTGCTGTCTGATTTCTTTAAATATTTTTACAATATCTTTCATACTTTTTCTCCCTCATTATTAGTTTATATTTTCAGAATACTCGCTTATTATTTGTAAAGCTTCTTCTTTCGTATTTATATTCGAAAGTTTGTCACGAAAATCGTCGTCTAATATAGAAGTAGATAATTTTATAAGTATTCTCATATGCTCATCTCCAGCTGCTTCTTCAGACACACCAATCATAAATACATATTTTACATACTCGTCTTCGTCCCCGTCTTCTCCCCACTTTACTTCATTTTTCAATCTTGCGAATGCTATTGCAGCATCCTTTACAGAACCGCACTTCCCGTGTGGAATGGCAAAAGAATAGCCTACTGCTGTAGGAAACGATTTTTCTCTCTCATGTAGAGCATGTAAAAATCCTGTCTTAGAGC
Organism: Sebaldella sp. S0638; assembly: GCF_024158605.1. Lineage (NCBI taxonomy): Bacteria > Fusobacteriati > Fusobacteriota > Fusobacteriia > Fusobacteriales > Leptotrichiaceae > Sebaldella > Sebaldella sp. S0638. Next base: position 210,049 of record NZ_JAMZGM010000001.1, read on the forward strand.
AGAAATCACAGCTTTGGCATTTATCAAGGCCGTCTTTTTTCCATACACAATTTAATTTCTTTTCTTCATGTATTAGTTTTGCCAGATTTTCTATGGCTTCCTCTTTTGTCTTCACCTCCATGTCCAGTTCTATCAGCTTTTCGTTAATTAGTGTTCCCATTAATTACCTTCACCTCTCTTGTTCAAATTCTACAATTAATAATACCATTTTTTATTGTTTTGTCAAGTTTCTTATTGATCATTATTCTTTAAACCATTTTTTTATTGTCAAAAAAGTCACACACATGTTTTACATGTCAAATAACAAAAATTATAACATTTATCGTTTCTTATTGTTTTTTACAAAATGAATAACAAATCATTATTTTACTTATTTATAATCATTTTATTTTTTAATTTTATTTTTTATTTCAATTATTTTATATCTTTTTTCTTGTTTCTTCCTGTTTTTTCATCAATAATCATTATAAAACTATATTTATTATTTTATTGATTTTTTTATTATTTAGCTTTTCCAAATAAAATTTTTCCAGCTGATATTTTTATATATAATTTTGAGGAAAAAGATAGCTGTACAATCTGTATAAAGTGCAGTTCTATTTCCATCCAAACCCCTTTATTCATGAGGTTTTAGTCTTTTATTCAGATAAAAGCTTGATTTTTATAAGAAAAAATGATATGATTATACGTAAAATTATCGGAAAGGAGGCTACTAATGGCTCATTCAAAATCATCTAAAAAAAGAGTATACATAGGTGAGAGAAATAGATTAAGAAACCAGGCTATAAAAAGCAGAGTAAAAACATTTGTTAAAAAAGTTCTTGTTGCTGTTGATGCGAATAATGTCGACGAAGCTAAAACAGCATTGAGTGTTGCATATAAAGAACTAGATAAAGCTGTTACTAAAGGTATCCTTAAGAAGAACACTGTATCTAGAAAAAAATCAAGACTCGCTGCAAAAGTTAATTCATTGGCTAGCTAATCAATATAAAAAAGACACATCGTGTCTTTTTTGTTTTAACTTTTTTTGGTTTTATTGCTTTAAATCTGTTATAATATTATAAATTGTGATTTTGGGATAATGTTAATAATATGGCTATTAGTGCCTTTATTAAAGAATCATTTTTAAGCCTGTCAGTTCAAAAGCTGAAACAATACCGTCAAAAGAATATCTTTTTGGAAAGGAGTGTATGAAAAAATGTATAATTATTATACTTTTATCATACAAAGAAAATATGAAATTTCTAGATATTGATAAAAAGTTAAAAAAATATAGTGAAATTAAGCTTTCAAAAGAACTATTAAAAGATTTGAGAGAAGACTTAATTATAAAATGGACTTATAACAGCAATGCTATAGAAGGAAATACAATAGATATGTACCAGACTAAAGTATTGCTTGAAGATGGAATTACTATAGGCGGAAAAACAATGAAGGAGCATTTGGAAATAATAAATCATGCTGAGGCAATAAAATATATAGAAGAAATTGTCAGTAAAAATATTTTTTTAAGTGAGTATGAAATAAAAAACATTCATAATTTAGTGACTAAAGGTATAGAAAATATTGATTCAGGAAAATACAGGGATACACAGGTACAAATAGGAGGAGCTAACTTTACTCCTGTTCCCCCGTATCTCGTTAAAGGAAAAATGGAAGAATTAATTTTATGGTATAAAGAAAGTAATCTACACCCAATAGAAAAATCAAGTATCTTACATGGAGAATTTATAAAAATTCATCCTTTTAAAGATGGTAATGGACGAACAGCAAGATTGTTATTGAACTTTGAATTGATGAAAAGCGGATATCCTCCTATAATCATAAATAAGGAAGAACGGGAAATTTATTACAAAACATTGGATATGGGTTCAGTTACTGGAAATTGGGAAGATTTCACAGAATTTATAGCAGTTAAAGCTGATGAAAGAATTGAATATATGAATAAATTTAAAGAAGAAGAAATCAAGATAAATAATATGAAATAACATTATATAGTAAAAATTATAAATTCAAGGAGGAAACATGAATTTTGAAGAAATTATAAAACCCTTTTTCTGGGTTGAGCATGAAAAAAGCGCTTCTTTATGCCTTAGTTCGCTGAATTATAAAGCTGAGATATTTGATTCACGAGCTGATGAAGGATTTTTGGGTAACGGCTACGATTGGGAATCACTTGCCCGTGTATTTCTTGAAGAAAAAATGCCTGAACTTGACGGTATTGTGAATTTTGACCCGGAAGCTGATATGTTCTGTGCCTATTCTTCCGATCCGACGGCATTAAAGAAATTCGCTCTTTCATTCAAAGAAGCCTGTGAAAATACAGAATTAATTACAGATATGTTTTCACGTGCAGAACTGGACTAAAAATAATCATAAAAGAAAAAACCCTGTGAAAAATATTTTTTTTACAGAGTTTTTTTTATTGTTATTTATTGTTTCAAAAGTTTAAAACCATATACCTATCTGTTTACTTCCAGTACAAGAGCCTCTACCCCTATATCCATAGGAAGCTTTCCCGTCTTTATGTCTTTTTCTATTTCCCAGCATTTGTAACTAAGCCTTCTAAGCTTCTTCCTGCTGAATCTTTTTATATTTTTATACTTATTAAATATGGCATATGGATGGGCAGGTCTTTTATTAACATAAAAATATTTTTTTATCTTTTCATATTCTGACTTAAACGAGTTATAATCCCCTCTTAGTCTGAATCCTTCCTCTTCCAGTTCCAAAAGTTTCAAAAGTGTTTCCACTTCCCCGTACATACTGTATAGAAACCCCATATATTCTTTTGTTTTTTTCAGATATTCCATTACCTCAAAAATTTCGCCTTTTATTGTTTTTTCCACACATTCATAGATAAAGTATTCTTTCTGCACGGAAATCATATTTTTTATTTTCTCAAAGTCATACGGCTCATCACCAAGAAAACTTTTTATTTTTTCCACTTCATTTTTCACCTTAAAAGGATTTTCCCCTATAAGACTGAGGAGTCTCTGCGTTTCCTTCGTATCGGTTTTCAGATTTTCCTTTACAAAATCAGCAAGATTTTTCTCGTCTTCCTCGGTCTTGATAACTTTAGTTTCTGTCTTTTTCCCTATTTCACCAAGAAGAGCAAACAATTTATCGTTCTTCTTGCTTCCCTCTATTTGAAAATCTACTATTACATATTTTGAATCCATTTCTACATTAGAAATAAGAGCAAGAACCTCCTCTATATTGCCGAGTTTTTCCGCCCTTTTCAAAACAAGTATTTCCTTACCGCCAAATATGGAATTAAAATTCAGTTTTTCAAAAAATTTATCATCCTCTTTAAGCACCACATCAAAGACAAATTCCTGTATTCCCGGATTTTTCTTTTTTATATCATCCAGTATCTCCAGATATTTCAACTCTCTGCTTTCGGTACCGCAAATAAAATAAAACATTTATTCTCCTATTTCAAAACTTTTTTCCAGATATATTCCTCTTCCATTCCGAGATAAATATCAAAGTCCCCGTATTTTCTAATTTCTTCCACTATTTCACTATACATCTGTATTCTTATTCCTTTAAAGTATCTCTCTTTTCCATCTATTCCCGTTACCAGCTCATTATAAAACAAATCGGTTTTTCTCTCTGAAAGAACCTTATCTTTCAGACCTTTTGTATACCTCAGACTGCCCAGACCGATATCTCTTATCTTTTTGGTGTCCAGTTCTCTCATAAGCTTATTTATCATATCTGTATAGGCATTCTTCCTGTTTTTTATATTTATCACAGGGTCTATCCTTATCCCGATATCGTAGCCATGCTCCTGAAGCTGTCTTGCGGCTGTAATCCGGTCTTGCAGTGAAGCCGTATGAAATTCATACTTTTCAATAACTTCCTCAGGGCTGAATGTAAATGAAACGAGAATATTCTTATAAACCTTCTCTTTCAAAAGCCCTTTTATATTTTTGCTTTTGGTTCTGAATTCCAAAGTAAGATCTTCCCTGTTACCAAAATAATCAATAAGATCATGTGAAATATCCGTAATATTGTCATAAACAAGTGAATCATTCACAATTCCGCAGCTTATCATTTCATTATTCCCCTTGTGATTATCCAGCTCACGAAACATATCCTCTGTATTCACATAAAATATCCCTGCCCCGTGGCTGTAATAATCCCTTAAATAACAATATACACAGTTAAAAGGGCAGTTATTCTCATAAGAAAGATAATATTCTTCCTTTATTTTCCGGAAGTTCTCATCCAGATGATATGATTTCAGAAATCTGCCCTTTTTTACTGTAAATAAAAAATATCCTTTTTCTTTCTCAAAACCTAGTTTCTTTTCTTTCAGCATCTCTAAAAATTCTGCTTCCGAACTGACAATACTGTAGTTTTTCAAAATATTCAGGATATCTCTGCCTTTTTTATGCTCTTTTATATCCTCGGTTATAAAAAATCTGCTTTCCATCTTTTTCCTCTATAATTATTTATCTTTTAATAATATTTCTTTATAATTCTTAAGCTCGCTCTTCTGTGTCTTGTTTAACTCAGGATACTTCAAATTCAGACCTTCCAGTGTCTCTTTAATTACTTCTGAGACTGCGAACTTAGTAAACCATTTTTTATCTGCAGGAATCACATACCATGGCGCATAAGAAGTGCTTGTATGATTTATCGCGTCTTCATAAGCTTCCTGATAGTCATCCCAATACTTTCTTTCTTCAATATCAGCTGAAGAAAATTTCCAGTTCTTGCTCGGATCTTCTATTCTTTCAAGGAATCTTTCTTTCTGTACCTCTTTGGAAACATTCAGAAAAAACTTTATTGGTATTATCCCGTTTTCAAACAGATATTTTTCCTGCTCTCTTATATGATGAAACCTCTTTTTCCATATGTCCTTATACTGCTTTTCCTTGGGAAGATGCTGTGCGGAAAGAAGATTATGCACTCTTACCACCAATACATCCTCATAGTATGATCTGTTAAATACGCCTATTCTTCCCCTCTCAGGCATAGACTTAGATGTACGCCACATATAGGCATGATCCAGTTCTTCCATTGAAGGCTGTTTAAAGTTAAAAATCTGGAAGCCCTGCGGGTTTATACCGCTGAAGACATGTTTTATCGTCCCGTCCTTACCCGCTGCATCCATTGCCTGGAAAATAATCAGAAGTGAATATGTGTCTTCAGCATAGAGTTTGTTCTGAAGTTCACTTAATATTTCGATATTCTCTCCTAATTTTAGCAATCCTTCTTCTTTGTTCTTAAATATTCCCTTATCAGCTGTGGGAAAATCTTTTAACTTAATGCTTTTCTTACCGTCCACTCTGTACTTTCCAATCATATTTACACCTCTTTTACGACTTTTATATTAAAATCCCCGTCTATAAACATTCCTGTTACTTTTATATCTTTCAAATCTTTTTTTAGAATGTCCACTGCTTCCTCTATGTAGCTTTTCTGTGTTTCATCATCTACGGGACACCCTGCACAATCATGATGACCTGCTATAAAAAGATGATCGGATTTATGTTTTTTAACAGAGATTAATACTATTTTATCCTCTATATCCTTCAGATAACTTTCATTTATTATCTTCGACACCGGCCCTGCGTCTGTGATGGTATCCACATAAACATACCCGTATTTCACCCTTATATACTCGTTTACTGCCATGTTAAATCTGCCGTCCATGCAGCATATTAATGTACAATACATATTCTGTCCTCCTCGATTAATGTCCTAAAAAAATTCTTATGTTACATTATACTCTTTTTGCCCAAGAATTTCAATTATTGATATTATGACTTATTTGTGATAAAATTTTATATATATTTTCAGGAGGTTTAATCATGTCGTTTGAATACAAGGGAAACCCGAGGGAAGAAGCTTCTATCGGCGGTTTGAGAGCCAGTATTGCAGCTTTTTTTATATGTATATCTTTTTTTCTGGGAGTAAGTTTTATAGTTTCACTGGCTTCTCTTATACTGGAAAAAGAAAATGAATTTGTCAGATTTTATGCTGAAAGAACTTTGGCTGTAAATATGATTTTTTTAGTTTTACTTGTTTGTAATGTGATTTTTTTTATTGGTCAGATTGTTTTTTTACTGGGACTGGCGGCTTTGTCTGTTTATCAGATCATTGCATGTTATAAGGCTTATAAAGGTGATACTTTTGATTTACCTTTTATGGGAAAAATTTGTGAATTTTTATTTGCATAAGAGATATATTAAACAAATTTTAGATATAAAAACTGTCCGGAAGCTTTTTGAAATAAAAATTTTCAGGGCAATTTTTTCTCTTGATTATTATTAGAGGTGGTTATTATAAAACCAAAAGAAATTCTTATTCAGTGGATTGAGGCCTTTAATAGTGCCGATACAGAAAAGATTTCCGCCCTTTATGCAGATAATGCGGTTAATCATCAGGTTGCCAACGAACCTGTCAACGGACGTACAGCTATAAAGCAAATGTTTGAAAATGAATTCAGACAGGCTGAAATGGTGTGTATTCCGGAGAATATATTCGAAGACGGGGAATGGGCAATTCTCGAATGGAAAGATTCTTTAGGTCTCAGAGGATGCGGCTTTTTTCATATTATTAATGACAAAATAGTTTTCCAGAGAGGTTACTGGGACAAACTCTCATTTTTAAAGCTGTATAATTTCCCAGTTGAATAACTTCAATATTTTCATCTAAAAAAGATACCTGTAAATTACAAAGTATCTTTTTATTTTACCTGTTTATCTGTAAGAATCAATCTATCCACACAGTATCTTCTTCTCCTTTTTTCTTCCTTTTTTTCCCGTGAAGGACTTCCAGATAAAAGTAGATCATTACTGCTATCTCAAAGAATACCATACATATCACATAAAGTATTTTTATCGTACGTTTTATATTCTTATTTTTTATTGCAAGTATTATGTAGACAATTTTCTGTACCAAAGATAGACTACAGCTTATCGCCCATAATATGAAAATAAAACTGTAATCTTTTAATATTAACACAAGAATGTCTGAAAAAAATGCATCCTCAAAAATCATTGCTATAATAGAAGTCAGATTTTTTGCTACCATTCCGTTTATTATAACTGCTGTTACAAAAGGCGCAAAAGCCAAAAACCCCAGCCACATCTTTTCTTTTTTATTCAAAACAGCCTCCCATATGCTTTTATAATTTCTTTACCATATGCGTATAATTCTCTCCGTATACTGTTATCTCCGAATCTTCTTCATAACCTATTTTTTTATATATTGAATATGCTTTTTCCTTATCTCCGTGAACTATAAGACTCATTTTTTCATATCCGTGTTCTCTACCTTCATTTTCCGCATACTTTATGAGTTCCTTTGCTATTCCCCGACCTTGATATTCAGGGCTTACAGCCACAGAATCTATATAAAATTCATTTTCATAAAATTCTTTTTCAAAACTGTTTCGTATTATTCCTCTTTTTTTCAAATCCTCAAGCATCACTCTGTCCAGCTTTTCCCCTTCATCTGAATAATATACTACTATTACGCCTGCTATATTTCCGTCAATTTCGCAGACAGCAAAATTTTTATATGTATATCTTCCTTCTTCGAGTAAAAAATATTCCTCTAATTTTGATAATATTTCTTTTTCATCACTATATCCCGAAAATACTGTTTTCATCTCGTCCAATGCTGTAATAAGCAGTGCTGCTGCCCCTTTTACATCCCTTTTTTCTGCTTTTCTAATTATTGACATGTTATTACTCCTTTACTTTTTTGATAAAACGGTCTGTTACTATTCAGAATGTCAATATTGAATTCAAAACCGTCAATATACCAAAATTCTAAGCTGCTAATTCTTCTAACATTTCTCCCGAATTTTTTATTTTTCTCAAAGTCCACAAAAACCACGTAACTGAAATAACACCTTTTAAGATACTTGTTCCGCTTATACTCCACCAGATTCCTGTAAGTCCCATAATTAATGTAAGAATGTAAGCAAGCGGTATTCTCAGGCTGGTTACTACTACACTGTTTACAGTAGGCTGTAACGTTCTTCCCACGCCGTTAAATGCTCCTGTTGTTGTTATCTCCGCACACATAAACATCTGCGAAAATCCCAGAATACGCAGATAATCCTGTCCCATTGCTATAGTTTCGGGGTTTTCAAAGAAAAATCCGTAAAGATACTTTCCTCCGAATATAAATACAGCTGAAATCACAAATCCAATAGAAACTATCCATTTTAGCCCGATAAAATAGCCGGTTTTCAGTCTCTCAAAATTTCTCGCACCGTAATTCTGCCCTACAAATGCAGATATAGCACTTGCAAGTCCTATTGAAATATTCCAAGAAAATGCCTCGAACTGAATACCCACACGCTGTACTCCCAATGCTGTTTCATTTATGCTTGCTATCATACCAGCAAGAATAATTGCAAATACCGAGAACAGAGCCTGATTTATTCCGTTTAGAATCCCGAGTTTTATTATTCTCTTATAATAACGCACCGGATCCAGTCTCCATATACGGAGTTTTCTGAATCTTGATGTTTTTCTGAAAAGGTAACATAATATTCCTATACATGCTATTGCCTGTGCTGTAACTGTGGCTGTTGCCGCTCCTATTACTCCCATTTTTAAATATTTTATAAAGATATAATCCAAAAGCACATTTAAAAGCAGCCCTGCCGAGTTAAAAATAAACGGCCCCAAAGTATCACCTTCGGCATTTATAATAGATGATACTGTTATTACCAGATATAAAAATACGAATCCCACTGCGGAAATTATCAAAAATTGATTTGCGCATGGACAATCAAAGGATCCTGTACCTTAATTACTTTTATAAGATAATTATGAAATATCATAACAAATGCACAATACATAAGCCCAAAAGCCACACAAAGATAAAGTGCCGTTCTTACATATTTTCTTGCCGTTAATATCTTACGTGCGCCTATTGACTGCGCTACAAGCACCTGTGCACCTATTTTCGGTATATTACAGAAACACATTCCAAAATTTATAAAAAATGCACCTGCTGCAACTGCCGAAACATATTTGTCCCCGAGATATTTCCCTATGAACCATGTGTCTGTAAGACTGTATCCAATGGATATCAAAGATGTAAGTACAACCGGAAGAGCCAGTTTAAACAGTCCTTTTGATATCGAACCTTCCAATATATTTGTTTTATTTACTTTCTTCTTCATTTTATTTATCCTTACCTAATATATACGACCAAAATTCAACATCTATATATTTACCAAATTTTTTCCCTACTTCTTTAAAAACACCGATTTTTTCAAAACCTATACTTTCATGAAGTCTCTGGCTTGCCAGATTCGGGTATGAAACTACACCTATAAGTACATGTGCTCCTGCCTCCTGAGACAGTTCTATCAGTCTTTTATAAAGTTTTCTTCCTATTCCTTTTCCTTTTTCATTAATATCCATATATATGCTTGTTTCCAGACTTTCGCTGTATGCACTTCTCTCTCTGAATTTTCCCACATATGCATAACCTGTCACCTTGTTATTTTCCTCATAAACAATAAAGGGATATCCTGCATCCAGTATTTTTCTTATTCTGTTCTCCATTTCCGCAGTATCTATCTCCTCTGTTTCAAAAGTTATGATTGTTTCCTTTATATAATAATTATATATCGCTGTAATATCTCCCGCGTCTCTTAGTTCTACTCCTCTGATCATTTCTCTCATCTCCCGGCTGGCATTGTGTTTAAAATAAAAAGAGCAGAGCGCTCTTTTTATGTTATTTTCTTATTCCTAATTTTTCGATTAATACTCTATATCCATCTACATTTCTGTCTTTTAAATAATTTAAAAGTCTTCTTCTTTTACCTACCATTTTCAAAAGTCCTGCTCTTGAGTGAAAATCTTTTTTGTGTGTCTTCAAGTGACCAGTAAGGTGATTTATTCTGTCAGTAAGTAATGCTATCTGAACCTCTGTAGATCCTGTATCCTGTGGATTTTTTCCAAATTCTGCAACTATTTCCTGTTTACTTTTCAAAGCCATTAATATTTCCTCCTAATTATAAATTATCCTATCCAAGAATTTAGAGGCTACCTAAATTCCTAGAAAAAATTCATAATAATAATATCATATTTAGCACAAAATGTAAAGTATTAATTGTGTATTCTCCTTTTTAAAATTTTCATATTAACATATTATTTCGGAAGATTTCATATTTTTCCTTTTGTATTCAGTTAAAATAATATTCTGCCTTCAAAATAAGAAGAAATTATACCAAAACAAATCATGTTTTTGATATAATTCCCTTCTTTATTACTTCTTTTATGTGTATTAAAAAGCTGCTTTAAATGAAATTCCTACTTTATAATCTTCTTTATTAGCATTTCCCATTCCGTATTCGCCGTTTAGGAATATTCCGTATCTGTCATTTACTTCTACTCCTACACTTGCTGTTGTTTTTATTCTTCCTTTATCTTCTGCAGGCTGTGCAAGTTTATGATATCCTGTTTCTATGACTTCAAGGCTTGCTCTTTCCTGTTCATTCATATTACCTAATTCATATTCATAAGCTACGCCTATGTTTCCTTTCAGTTTTACATCTTTACTTGACCCAAATCCGGCTTCGCCGTTTAATCTCACACCTATGCTTGGTTTTACGCTGTATCCGTCATTACTATCCACTTTCAGGCTTTCTATCCCACCTTTTTCTTTAAAGCTGTCATGTGTCATATATCCAAGTTCAAGCCCTGCAAATGGAGTTACTTTTAGATTTTTTCCAAGTTCTATATCTCTTCCTACCTCATTTAATGAACTTACTCCGTATACATTATAGTCAGCGCTTAATTTAGATTTTGTTCCGTCATACCACGCCACTTCTCTGTCACTTGAATGAAATCCTGCTCTTCCAAGGATATCATTCTTGATATTCCAGCCGTTAACACTGTATTTATTATGTAATCCCAGCTGTATTGTATTTACCTCTTCTTCATTTTTTGTATCTTTCATCTGGAAATCAGTTCTTACATATCCCAATGAGTATCCGAATGTATGTCTGTATGTTCTCTCTACTTCTCTCAGAGCCAATGCTCCCACTGAATTATAGCTGTAAGATTCCACTCCTGTAGTATCTTCTGATGTGCTTCCTTTTCCGCCTATAATATTTATTTTTACATTTTCTTTTGTATTATTAGTAGAATTCTGCAACGTTGTTAATGCATTATTAAAAACACCTGCGATATCCTGTTCTCTCTGATTTATATTTGAATACATGTTACCTGCAAGCTGTTCAAAACTATTGCCAAGAACTCCGGCATCAGTTATAAGATCAAGTTTATCATAAATTTTTAATGCATCTCCTTCAGCATTCAGATATTTACCTTCTATATTTTTGGCGAATTCATCATACCATGCACCGTTAGTAAACTCGTCATAATTAATTTTTTCCATCCAGATATCTACTTTTCCCTGACTATTCACTACAGGTATCGCATCAAATGTAAGTGAATTACTTGACACAGATATCTCTCCATAATTTGTTCCGCCGTCAGGAGTAGAAGGGTCGAATACATTTTCAAACTTATATACTCTTGCATTAGTTCCTTGTGTAAATAAAGGATCTATTTTTACTGCATTATTCCCAAAATCAAAACTTGGTGCTACAAAACTTACTTTATTTGACAATAAGAATCCTGCATTTATATCATCAAGAGAATAATCATTTATTGTAATTTCCTCCATTGTTGCTTTTCTAAAACTTGTAGGATCTGGTTTTACTATTAAATTATATCCATCCAGTTCAAACTTTTCATCTACCTTTATTACACCTGCATTTATTATACTTGGCGGTGTATATCCGTCTTTCCCTTTTACTATGTCTGTAGAATTTATTGTTCCGGAAGCCACAGAGATCAAACCGTAATTTTCCAGTGTCGATCCTCCTGATAATTGTACTCCCACACTGTCATTACCATTTATATATATTTTTCCTGTACTTTCATTTATTACTTTTGAATTTACATTAGCATATATTCCTATATTATCATTACCATTCATTGTTATAGTACCTGCATTTGTTACTGTAGAAGCTCTCTCTGCTGCTATCCCTATACTTCCTGATCCTGACATTGTGATATTACCTTCATTTCTCAAACTTCCTGTACTTGAATATATTCCTATTGCTTTTTCTGAAGAAGAAAATATGTTTCCTTTATTCAAAGCTTCGTTTATATTATTAGTAACATACATTCCTACTGCTTCAGTTCCTGCTTCTATATTTCCGCTGTTTTCCATATTCTGAACACTATCTCCGTATATTCCTACTGCATATTTATTCAAATATGGATTTTGTTTGTCTACTATTACAGAACTTCCGATTTTTATATCACCACTGTTATATATACTTCCTGATTTACTGTAAATACCTATATTGGCTGTTCCTGTATCAGCTGTAATATTACCTCTATTTGTAATACTTCCGCCGTTTACCATATAAAATGCCGCTGAATCCGAACCTGTCATATATACAGATCCTCCGGCTTCATTTACTACATCCGATTCGTTACTTGCGTATAATAAAACTCCGTTTTCTCCTACTGTAGAGGCTCCGCTGTTTGTTATGGAAGTTTTTCCGTCAAGTACAATACCATAGCTGTTATCACTTACACTAAGTGCCATAGCGTTATTTATGGCTGAATTACCAGCACTGTAAATTCCTACAGTATTTGCACCGTTAAGAGTTAACTTACCCCCTGACAGGCTGACATTTCCGGAATTTGTATAAATCCCTGTTCCTGCTTCTTCAATATATAAATCTCCTGATGTATGCGTTACCTTTCCTGCGTTATTATATATTCCTATTGAATTTTTCCCTAATATCATACTGCTTGCATTATTAATAACACCATTGGAATTATTATTATATATCGCTATACTTGGATCAGAAACTGATGTAGAATCTCCTATTTCTATATACCCATAGTTATCAACAACTTTATTTCCTCCATCAGATACATATATACCTATTGATTTATTCCCTGATAAATTTATATTTCCTACATTAACTGTTGTAATATCAGATGTTCCGTCAAGATTTATTCCTGTCACATTATCTCCTGTACTTCTTATAGTTCCACTATTCAGTACACTATTTCCATCTTTCAGATAAAGTCCTGATGAATTTCCGCCTACTTCGACTGTACCTGTATTTGCAATACTTGACCCGCTGCCTTTACCATAAAGACCTACTGAATTATCACCTAACAATATAGAACCATCATTTTGGGCACCGGCACCATCTACAACATAAATTCCTACTGAATTATTACCGAAGTTTATAGTTCCTTTATTTGTTGCTTCCTTATACGCATAGTTTCCGTACCAATCTATCCTAACAGGTAATCCGTTTGTATATTTTCCATTTAAGGCAATTCCTATCATGCCAGCCTGACCTGAAGAAGTTAAATTTGAATTTTCTCCTAAGTATACTACTGAGTTAGTACCAGCTGCAAATATCCCGCCTGATCCTAAGGATGCATTATTGTTATAACTTATTATGTTATCTTTTATATTCTGCACAATGTATTCTGAACCTTCTGTAGAAGTTACATTAATAGAATCCAGATTAGAACTTGATGTTCCTTCTTTATTAATTACTATAATTCCTTTTCCATCCACATTTGCATTTACTGACCCGTAAAATGACGAACTATCTGCATATATACCTGTAGAATTATCACCTTTTAAATTTAGTTCCAGATCAAATACGTTAATATATCCATTTTTTGAATATATACCTGTCCCGTTTTCACCTACTGATATTTTAGCATCTGATCCGCTAACTTCTGCATTAGTAGTAGCATATATACCAATTCCGCCTTTTGATGCACTTACATCTATCTCACCGTTGTCAATATTTATACCGCCATCAGTATATCCATTCGGAGAAGCATTGTTTATGTACATCCCTACTGCATTGCTTCCTGCTTCAGCTATTATTTTACCGCTGTTTTCCAATGAAGCAGGTGGTGTATAATAAGGAACCTCACTAATGTCTACATTGGTACTGGCGTACATTCCTACACCCTTATCCCCGACTTTTATTGTACCGGTATTTTGTGCTACTCCAAGTATTGAATATAAACCCACACCTGAAGTTCCTGATAGATCTATTAATCCGTTATTTCTCACCGAACTTCTCTTTGTATACATCCCCAATGAATTATTACCCTCTAATTTTATCGTTCCATTATTTGTACTTGATAATATGTGTGTATCAGTACTCGCAAATTCCTGTGCTATACCTGCCAGACCGTCTTCAGTTCCACTAATTGTTATTCCTTCTTTTACTGTAATTCCTGATTTCCCAATTTCCTGATTTCTATATGTTTTATCACCAGTTATGTTGTTTTTATCTATGTTAGAATCAATATCAATTTCTACTGATGACTGAATAATTTTTGAAGCATCTGATCCTGTAAAATTAATTCCCGATCCGTTTGAAATATCACTTAAGTCACTGAGTTTTATGCTTGCTTTATTTAAAACCATTCTGTAAGAATCATCAGATATATTCATTGTTAAATTACCGTTAGTAGTATCTACTATGCCTTTTAAATACTCACCCACATTTATTGTTGTACTGGGATCCGTTCCTTCTACATAAAATCCTAATGCGCCATTTTTTATTTCTGTATTTACATCACTTGTTAAAATCATTTTCCCTTTGTAATTTCCATTGTTGTTATAATCTTTTATAAAATAAGCAAATGCATCTTTACCGTCTGCCTTTACTTCTAAAGGACTGCCTATTGTGGAAGAACCTAACTTCACTTCACTTCCGTTTGCATATATAACAGTACTGTTTTCTCCGTTGGCTTCGAGTTTATTTGCTTTTATCTCTGTCTTTGAAGCGTCTGAATTATAATTATAACCAAATCCGCTGTATATCGCTGTAGCATTTTTACCATTAACAATTATATGATCATTTTCTGTAGTAGCAATATTACCGGAATTTAAAATACCTGTCGAATAATCACCATTCATAGTAATGTTCCCGGTATTTACTATCATGGCATCATCCATATAATACATTGATGCTAGAGCAGTACCTCCATAATTATTTCCATATACATCTGTATAAGCTGATGAATTATTTTCTATATCTGCATAATTTTCAATTCTTCCGCCGTTGCTTACCAATCCTGCCATTGCTTTAGCTCCGGAACCTATTTTTATAGGCATGTAATTTTTTATATTAGACCCGTTATTCCCAAGTGCAATTGCATTTTGCTGGCCTGAATTAATAGGAGTTAACGAATTCTCTAAACTACTGTCTATTATTGTAGTTCCTTCTCTATATGAATAAAAAATCGCACTGCTTTTAGAGTTTCCACCAAATTCTATTGAACTTATCATTTTATCATTTAATATTAAGTCCATAGTTTTTTCTATAGTTCCCGTTGCTTCTCTTACAACTCCCATAGAACTTTCACCGTTTAATACTATATCAAGATTCTTCACATTATCTGCTAGTGAGATACCGCTTTCTGATATGGATTTCCCCAAATGAAAAGCTGTGTTATTTTTACCGCCAATTATTATTTTTCCTGTAGAACCGTCTATTTCTATTTTACTGCTTAGATAATCAGTGCTTCCGTAAATATATCCTCCTGTTTCTACTCCTCTGTTCCCAACTCCGTCAACATTAATATTACCTGGTTTTACTAATACCTCATTTTTTAATTTATCTACCGTAACAAAAACCCCTACTGATCCAACAACTCCAGAAGCAGTCCCATAAGAAGTGTCAGTACTGCTTTCTATATTTATTGTTCCTGAGTTAATAAGTTCACCTGTTTGTATTGTTGAAGAACTTCCTCTGTCAAGCTGCATGGCAATACCGCTTTGTCCATACTGATTTCCTCTTTTTATTGTTATTGTTCCTGTATTTTCTAAAACCGCTTTTGTCGGCGTACTATATACATTAGACAAATCAAGGCTCATACCTATTAATGAAGTAATTGTATAGCTGGTACTTGTGGAATCCACCTGTAAATTTAAATCTCCCGAAAAAACTGTCTTATAGTCCCCGCCGTTGTAATAAGCTGGTCTGTAGCTCAAAAAACCTACAGCATTATTCCGTGTACCATTTGTTAATGTCATATTCCATTTTCCGCTAATTTCTGTGTTTCTTGCACCGCCTAATTCGTGTACTACAAATTTGTTATTATTACTGTTAGTAGTATGTGTATAAGAATCAGCCGTTGTTCCGTTATAAGAAGAACCGTCGGAATAAGTAGCAGCACCAGTTATTGTTGCAATGTTAGTTTCTCCATTTAAATTTATTGTAGTCTCTGATGTGCTGACATCCAGATTTTCAAAAATTTTATTTCCAGATGTATAATATCCTGTATTAAATGCGTAGCCTCCAATTGATTGATTATCATATGAATTGGGATAACTAAAATTTATACTAGGAGTACGGGGCATAGCCGGAACACTGATACCTGTATATTTATAAACAGGATCACTAATCTGAGGTTCCAGTACAGAAACTGTATTTATATTCAATTCCGGTTCATTTACCGGTGTCAGATTAAGTTCCACTCCATTCCTGTTAATACCTTTCACAGGTATAACCATTCCTAAATCTACTGATTTTATACGTCCTTCACCATTCATAGTTATTGTGTCTTTTTTTCCGCCTCTTTGACTGTTATTATAAAATCCGCTTGTAAATATCTGCCATTCCAGATATTCAGGTTTTACAACATAGTCATTTTGTGTAGTGCTATAGTAAAGTAGGAACACCAAAATCTAAACAATGATATAATAAAAAAAGAAAGAGGTGTTTTGAAATGCAAAAAAATTATGAGGAAGAATTCAAGAAAAAAATAATCCGTCTTCATATAGAAGAGGGAAGAACTATTAAAAGCCTATCACTGGAGTACAGTATCTCTAAATCTGCTGTCTCATACTGGCTAAAAAAATTCCGTAACGAATGCCGCATCAATAAAAAAGCCCATGAAGAACAAGACTTTATGAAACAAAATAATAAACTTAAAAAAGAACTTGAAGAATTGAAAAAAGAAAATCTCTTTCTAAAAAAAGCAGCGGCATTCTTTGCGAAGGAAATAGATTAGTGGCTTATCATTTCATTTGTAAATATAAAAAGATTTTCGGACTAATT